>JAHITX010000147.1 GCA_018817425.1 Pseudomonadota bacterium | reverse complement strand
GTTAGCGAAGCCACACCTAACGGGTGGTCAAACAGTCCAGTCCACCCATCTCTGCAAATTTGCAAAACAATTTAGAGTTTTTTCAATAATACAGAAAAGCAAATTAACAGTCCAGAAAGCGACCTGTGCGCTTCAGCGCGCAGTGGTTGAGAGTAAATTTAAACAGTAAAATTATTTGCGTAATTATTAATTAATGGATGAAAGTCAAAAGTCCGTAAAGTTGAGAGGGTAAGTAAATTTTTTCCTTTTGACCTTATAGACTTTTGACTAAATAATCTTATGGCAGAAATTAAAAAAGAAACAATCAAAGAAGAAGTGGTCGCGGAAACGCCGGCGAAAACTCCGGTCGCAACCGAAACTTCCGTTCCTGCGGAAATAAAAGAGGAAATTACCGCGGTGGTTGCTCCAACTGAAAAAACAATTGAAGCAAAACCGGAAGCGACCGCAACACTGGCAGAAGCAAAAAAAGAAGAGGTGGCTGTTGAGGACGAAAAAGTGGAAATTCCCGCTAAATTTAAAACTTTGGTGGAAAGCATTGACACAATGTCAGTCTTGGATTTGCACGAATTAGTTAAATTATTGGAAAAGAAATTCGGCGTTTCGGCGACGGCGGTTGCGGTAATGGGCGGAGGAGCGACGGATGGAGCGGGAGGCGCGGAAGAAAAAAGTTCGTTTGATGTTGAGTTAACCTCGGCGGGCGAGCAGAAAATAGCGGTGATTAAAGCGATTAAATCCGCGCTGGGACTTGGTTTGAAAGAAGCGAAAGAATTGGTTGATTCCGCTCCAGCGTCTTTGAAGAAAGATGTGAAAAAAGAAGAAGCAGAAGCGCTTAAAAAGGCGATAGAAGAAGCTGGTGGAAAAGTGGAATTGAAATAATTATTGGACTGGAATGGATTGGAATGGACTGGATCGCTTCGCTAAACGCTCGCGAAGACGGATTTTGCGAAGCAAAATCCGTCCCTGCGAGAAGCAACCTTGGGGAGCGACGAAGCCACACCTACGGGTGGTCAAACAGTCCAGTTTGGAAATTGAAACAAAGCAGAGGAAAAATGGGTGGGGCGCTTCGCGCCCCGCCCATTTTTGTTGTCCTCGGCAAAAATATTTGCTAAAATATCCCTATGGATATTTTAAGCAAATTATTTGGCGGTTCCGCCAAAGTCAAAATAATGCGATTATTTTTGTCAAATTTGGAACGAGTTTTTGACAACACCGAAATTGCCACTCGAGCGAAGGTGGCTTTGCCGACTTTGCGGAAAGAATTAAACGATTTAAATAAAATCGGTTTGATCAAGAAAAAGGTTCATTATAAGGACAGCGAAAAAAACAAAAACAATCGCGCTTCCTCCTCGCCACAACGCCACAAAAGCGTAAAAAGTTGTGGCTGGATTTTAGACAAAGATTTTCCTTTGTTGGCTCCTTTAAGCAATTTGCTTATAAAAAAAAGCGCTTTCAGTCCAAAAGAAATAATCGCTAAATTAAAAAAAGGCGGTCAGCTCACCGCGGTCATTGTCGCCGGTGTTTTCATTCAAGACAAAGACAGCCGTGTTGATATTTTAATCGTTGGCGATAAATTAAATAACGCTTATTTAGAAAGGGCTTTGAGCGTGCTGGAGTCTGAAATAGGTCAAGAACTAAAATATGTGATTTTGGAAACAGCCGATTTTAAGTATAGATTAGGGGTTTATGATAAATTATTGCGGGATATTTTGGATTATTCTCATAAAAAAATAATCAATAAATTAGGTTTATAAATTTGTCTTAATAAACTTTATCCACAGTTTTTGTGTTCTAAATTGCTTCAATGATGATATTATTAAAAAGTATAAAGGTCGTTAAATCATAAAACCAATCTTGGATTGGGTCATCAAAATGCCTCTATAAATTTTTGGTGAATGATAATAATTATTATTAATTTTTAATTAAAATATAAATATGATATTACAAACTTGGAGCGAAGTATTACCGCAGTCTTTTCAAAACCTTTGGTTTGGAGTGATTGGTTTTGTTCCCAATTTAGTGGTGGCAATTTTAATTTTTGCCGTCGGTTGGGTAGTAGGGGCTTTGTTGGGAAGAGTGGTAATGCAGATGGTGAGGTCTTTAAAATTGGATAAATTGTTGCGAAGCACGGGCTTGGAATCAACTCTAAACAAAGCGGGCTTTCGTTTAGATACAGGCAAATTTATCGGCGGTTTGATAAAATGGTTTATCATTGTCGTCTTTGCGATAGCCGCTTTTGATGTTTTGGGGCTCACGCAAGTTAACCAATTTTTGCAACAAGTGGTCTTGCTCTATTTGCCAAGAGTGATCGCGGCGGTCTTCATTTTGTTGATTGCGGCAATTTTGGCTGAGGCGGTGGAAAATGTTGTGAAAGGTTCAGCCAAAGCGGCGGATATAAAAGTGTCCAATTTATTGGGCGCTATCTCCCGTTGGGCAATTTGGGTTTTCGCGATATTGATGGCTTTGTACCAATTAGGTGTTGCAGCCGCTTTTGTCCAGACATTGTTCACGGGACTTGTGGTAGCTGTTGCTTTGGCAGCCGGTTTGGCCTTTGGTTTAGGAGGCAAAGATGCAGCGACAGATGCGATTGAAAGTATAAAACACAGTATTAAGAAATAGGACAGTAATCTTGTTGAGGTTTTTAAAACACGCTCCTTAAGGAGCGTGTTTTGGTTTTTGCCCAAGAAAGTTTTGGTTGTTTGCGAAGACGACAATATCGGACTGGATCGCTTCGCTAAACGCTCGCGAAGACGGAAGGGACGGATTTTGGCTTCGCCAAAATCCGTCTTCGCGAGAAGCGACTTCTGGGAGCGACGAAGCCACACCTACGGGTGGTCAAACAATCCAGAAAAGTTAATCGTACCGTCACGCTTCTGGATCGCTTCGCTAAACGCTCGCGAAGACGACGGGCGAGGCGGAGCCTCGCCCGTCGACTTTTCTAACGGAGCAAGCAGTCCAGCATAATTCAAGGAAGCAAAGATTGACATTGCCCGTAATTTTGCTATGATAGAGCGAGCTCCGAATGAGGGGTTGTATTTTTTTGTTTGCGATTGAACTCTACACATTTTTCAATTAAAAACAACACGGAGAAAATCGCTCCCTAAACCAAAACTCTGTTTTGGTCGGGTGAACATTTTGAAAAAATGTTTTAGCTGCAATTTTTTCCTAAATACCTAAAACCTAAACAACTAAACCATGACCAGATCACTAAAAAAAGGTCCTTTTGTGGACCCAAAACTTTTACAGAAAATAATAGGCAAAAAACCGACGGAGACGGGTGTGGTTAAAACTTGGTCGCGCGCCAGCCAAATTGCGCCAGAAATGGTAGGTTTTTCTTTTGGGGTGCATAATGGTAAAAGTCATTTAGAAGTTTTAGTCACGGAAGATATGGTTGGGCATCGTTTGGGCGAATTTTCTCCCACTAAGAAATTTGTGAG
>JAHITX010000146.1 GCA_018817425.1 Pseudomonadota bacterium | reverse complement strand
CCTAAATCTAAATTGGTCGCTTTCAAAATTAAATTATTTTTTGTCGCTTCCAACAAAATACAACTCAAAATCGGCAAATTCAAATTTTTGCCAATTATTTTTTCTGTTTTAGAAATTGCTGTTATTAATTTTTCCGCTGAACATTTTAATTTCATAGTTTTATAATATGTTTATATTTTCTATATATAATATTATATATATTTATAAACTGTTGATAAGTTAATAATTCAATAAAAGTGTTTTAAGGTACGGTTGTTTGGTTGTTTGAAAATTTAATAAATTGTTGATAAGTTTTGGTGAATTGTTGATAACTTATTTTTAAATATTTTTTATAAACTTTATCCTTTTTTATAAACAAGTTAATATTTGGTTTTGAACAGTTTATCCACTAAAAAACTAAACGAATTTGATTTAATTCTTGCAATAAGGAATTATTTATTTTTAAATTTGTTTTGATTTTATCGCAAGAATGAATTACTGTGGTGTGGTCGCGTCCCCCCAATTTTTCGCCGATGGAGGGATAAGAAAAACCATAATCCTCTCTTAAAATATACATAATTAATTGGCGAGGTTTAACTACTTCTTTTTTTCTTGTTTTTTGATAAATAA
Organism: Pseudomonadota bacterium; assembly: GCA_018817425.1. NCBI lineage: Bacteria > Pseudomonadati > Pseudomonadota > Pseudomonadota bacterium. The sequence goes on along the minus strand of JAHITX010000146.1, from coordinate 4,512 downwards.
CATCCTCCTCTATTCCATAAAATTCCGTGACAGCTTTGACGACTTCTTTAATAGAGATATTTCGTTTGGGAGTGGTATTATTTTTTATCAAAGATTTGATTTCAGGCAAACTTAATTCTTTTGCTTTCAATTGAGATTGACACATTATTAAATTAAAAACCCCTTCTAATTCTCTGATATTTCCGGTAATTTCAGAGGCGACAAAATCAATTATTTCATCCGACAAAAAGAAATTTTGCATTTGGGTTTTGGATTTAAGGATTTCCATTCTGGATTCTGTGTCGGGCGCTTGAATATCTACCAACATTCCGGCTCCAAATCTGGATTTGAGGCGGTCGGCTAAATCGGGAATGAAATTTGGGTGGCGATCTGAGGAAAAAATTATTTGTTTGTTATTATTGTATAAATAATTAAAAAGATGGAATAATTCTTCTTGAGTTCTTTCTTTTTTAGAGAGAAATTGAATGTCGTCCATAATTAAGACATCATATTTTCTGTATTTTTCTTTGAATAAATTTATTTTGTTTTGTTGAATGGAATTGACGCAATCTAAGGAAAAATTTTCAGAAGTGATATAGAAAACTTTTTTATTATGGGTTTGATTTTTGAATTCGTTACCCAAAGCTTGAATTAAATGAGTTTTACCATAACCGGTTTTGCCGTAAATGAATAAAGGGTTATAAACAATTCCTTGTTTTTTTAGGATAGTTTGTGCGGCGACATAAGATAATTCATTAAAAGAGCCGACAATAAAAGAATTAAAAATATAGCGTGGGTTCAAATTATCTATTTTATCTATATAATAATTTTCCAAAGGCAATTTGCTGTTGGCGGTTAATTTAGCTTTCTGATTATTTTTTATTTGACTGGAAGAACTGTCAATAATATATTCTACCGCGCGGATATTGGCTTCAATCTCGCGCAAAACTTGCAAAATATATTTATTGTATTTTTCGCAAAGCCAATTTCGGACAAATTCATTTGGCACACCCAAATAAATTGTTCCATTTTCATATTTGATAATATAAGTATCTTTAAACCAAGTGTTAAAATTCGGTTTTGATAATTTTAATTCAAGGCCGGTTAAAACATCTTCCCAGACCTTTTTATTATCCAAATTATTATTGTTTAGAGTTGTAGAAAACATTTTTTAAAAGAGATTAAAATTACAATTTACATTATAGTCCGAATTGTTTGATTATCAAACTTGTGGAAAGTGTATTAATATGTTGTTAAACTGTGGATAAGTGGATAACGAATAAAATTTTGAATTTTGATTGAATACTTAATGCTTGAATGTTTAAAGACGAATTTTTGCTTCGCAAAAATTCGTCGTCTCTGCGAGCCCCGTTAGAGATTATTCTTTAACGGGGCGAGCGTTTAGCGAAGCCACACCTAACAGGTGGTCAAACAGTCCAGAAAAGTTCATCGTATCGCCACACTTCTGGATCGCTTCGCTAAACGCTCGCGAAGACGGACGGGACGATTGGCGAAGCCAATCGTCTCTGCGAGAAGCGACCTTAGGGAGCGACGAAGCAGTCCAGACCCCCCACCTCCATCTCTGCGAGCGAAGCGGTTTCTCTGCCACTGAGGCAGATCCAACCCGCAGACAATTTATCTCCTCCTTTTCTCCGCTCATAAAATTAATTTTTGACTTTTAAGAAAAAATAAGATATTATAATAAAATAGTTTTATTAAGCAATTAAGTTTAAATCCGCTAAAAATAGATGAAATTATCTGAATTTTCCACCAATTTAATACTCCAATTCAAAGTCAAATCTATATAAAGACAGGATTTTAATATTATGTCATTAACCACCGTCATCTTCCTTCTGGCTGTTTTTGCTGTGGGAGGAATCGCTTTTGGATATTTTTTGCGCTGGGCGCTCACCTTTGGGAAAAAAGGTTCAATTGAGTTGAAAATTCAACAAATGACCTTGGATGCTCAAGAAAAATACAAAAATATTATTTCCGAGGCGGACAAAAAATCAAACGATGTAATTCAAGAAGCGGAAAAGGAGAAAAAAGAAAAAGAAAAACAAGCGCAAAAAACAGAGGAACGCTTGATCAAAAAAGAAGATTTTTTGGACAAACGCCAATTGGAATTAAGCGCGGAAACAAAGAAAATTGAAGAGAAAATCTCTAAAATTGAAGCGGTGCGGGCCAATTTGGAAAAATTAAAAGAAAAAGAACAACAAGATTTGGAAAGAATCGCAAAATTGAGCGAAACTGAAGCCAAGGAACAATTATTGACCATAATTGAAAAAAATTATGCGGAAGATTTGGCGACTCGTTTGCAAAAATTGGAACAAACCGGTGAAGAAAAACTTGAAAAAAAGGCGCAAGATATTTTAATCACCAGTATTCATAGAATGGGAAATTCCGTGGCGGCGGATGTCTTGTCCACAACTATTAGCATTCCCTCGGACGATATTAAAGGGAAAATTATAGGGAAAGAAGGCAAAAATATCAGAGCATTTGAAAGAGCTTCCGGCACGGAGGTGATTGTGGATGATACTCCAGGTTCTATTACAATTTCATCTTATGATCCGATTCGGCGTCAAATCGCGCGCGCCGCTTTGGAAAATTTGATTATTGACGGCAGAATTCAGCCAGCGCGCATTGAGGAATTTCTGGAAAAAGCCAAATTGGAAATCAATAAATTGATAAAGAAAAAGGGCGAGCAGGCGGTTTATGAATGTGGGATTGTCAATTTGGACCCGCGGATTGTTTCTATTTTAGGACGGTTGTATTTTAGAACCAGTTATGGGCAGAATGTTTTGCAACACTCCATTGAAATGTCGCATTTGGCGGGAATGTTGGCGGAAGAATTAGGGGCGAATGTCGCTATCGCCAAAGCTGGCGCGCTCTTGCACGATATTGGCAAGGCGATTGACCACGAAGTGCAGGGCACCCATGTTGAAATCGGCAAAAGAATTTTGCAGAAATTCGGGGCGGATGAGAAAATCATTCAAGCGATGCAGTCTCATCATGAGGAACACCCTTATGAAACCGTTGAATCGGTGATTGTTCAAATTGCCGACTCTATTTCAGGCGGACGACCAGGGGCGCGTCGGGATAATGTGGAAAATTATTTGAAACGCTTGAAAGAATTGGAGGATATCGCGAATTCTTTTCAGGGAATTGATAAGGCGTATGCGATTCAAGCTGGACGGGAAATTCGGGTTTTGGTGCGACCAGACGAGATTTCCGATATAGAAGCCAAAAAATTGGCGCGAAATATTGCCTTGAAAATTGAAAATGAATTAAAATATCCAGGGGAGATCAAGGTGAATGTGATTCGGGAATCAAGGGTGATTGAATATGCAAGATAGAATCATTAAAACACGAGAACACGAGAACACGAGAACATTAAAACATTAAAACAAAGAGACGGCGGGCTTTGCCCGCCGTCTCAACCCGTCTTTGTGAGCGTTTAGCGAAGCGATCCAGTCCACCAATTTTTGCAAATTTGCGAAGACGGGAAGTTGGATCGCGTCGTCGTTCCAAATTTAGAGGTTGGAAGTTAGATATTAGAAGTTGGATGAAATTGGCTTTGCCAAGTTCCCTTTTTTTGCGAAGACGATTGCTGGATCGTGTCGTCGCTCCACTTCTCGCGAAGACGGATTTTGGCGAAGCCAAAATCCGTCCTTGTTCTCGTATTTTTATGTTTTAATATTCTTATGTCTCAAGGGCTTGCGTAAAAAATGGCTTATTATATAATAGAAGCGTATTATCAGTAGGGACTTTGGGCTATGCTATAATTAAGGCATAATTCAAAGCATAAATAATAGTCGTTTTTTATTAATTTTAATCAAAATTTTGTTATGAATAAACAAGCAATAATTGAAGTAGTGAGTGGGGTGTTAGGAGGCACAAAAGTTGACGCTGAAAAAGCGGTGGACGCCGTTTTTGACGCTATTACCAATACGCTTAAAAAAGGCGAGGACGCGTCTGTGGCCGGATTTGGGATCTTCTCCGCCAAAATGAGAGCGGCGCGCACAGCGCGCAACCCGCGCACTGGTGAAGCGATTGAAGTGAAAGCAATGCGAGTTCCAAAATTCAGAGCTTCCAAAGCTTTGAAAGACGCGGTGAAACAAGGTTAATCTAAAATATCGTTAGGGTAACGTTACCCTAACGTTAGACAACAAAAAACCGCCGAGTTTTCCTTCGGAAAACTCGGCGGTTTTTGTATTGGCTGGATCGCATCATTCCCCACTCGCCCGTTGTCTCTGCGAGCGTTTAGCGAAGCAGTCCAGCATTCGTCTTCGCAAAAGAAAAAAAGGGAAATTGGCAAAACCAATTTCATCCAACTTCTAACATCTAACTTCCAACCTCTAAATTTGGAGCGACGACGCGATCCAGCTTCCTTTGTTTTTTATAACAACTCCAAAAATTCCTTTTTGGAGATTTTGGCTTGTCGCAGAATTGCCAATAAAGTTCCTTTTGGAATAATTTTGTTTGTATGCATTGGCACGGTAACTCTCAGAGAATTTTTTCTTAAAATTAAAT
>JAHITX010000145.1 GCA_018817425.1 Pseudomonadota bacterium | reverse complement strand
GATTAAATTTATTCAAAGTGATTTATTTACGAGTTGCGAGTTGCGAGTTGCGAGTTACGATATAATCGTTTCCAATCCTCCCTACATCCCTACCGTAGAAATTGAGGCATTGCAGCCTGAGGTTAGATATGAACCGCATATGGCTTTAGACGGCGGTAAGGATGGTTTGGATTTTTATCGCCGTATAATTGACAGAACGCCTTGTTATTTAAGAAAAGATGGTTTTTTAATCATGGAGATGGGATTTAATCAAAAAAACGCGATAAAAAGTATTTTTCAAAAGTCCGGATATTTCCAGATAATAGAGTTAATTAAGGATTATAATAATATAGATAGAGTCATCATAGCAAAAAAGCGAGAGAGAGGGAATGGATAAACTAGTTATCGAGGGTGGAGTTAGATTAAAGGGCGAGGCAACGGTCTCTGGCTCTAAGAATGCAGTGTTGCCTATATTTGCTGCAACTTTGTTGACGGATGAGCCCTGTGTGATTAAAAATGTACCGAACCTACGCGATACTAACACGATGTTGAAGATTTTACGTTCTTTGGGCAAGAATGCCGAGTTTAATAAAGGCATTGTCACTGTTAGCTCTACCAGACATACAAGCTTCATTGCTGATTATAAATTGGTTTCGACCATGCGTGCGTCTTTTTGCGTTTTAGGACCTATCCTTGCTAAACTCAAAAAAGCCAAGGTTTCTTTGCCGGGCGGTTGTATTATTGGTGTGCGGCCGGTAGATTTACATCTCAAAGGGATTAAATTGTTGGGTGCGGATATTACCGTTGAATCAGGTTATGTCTACGCAAAAGCGAGCCACCTTAAAGGTAATCAGGTATATTTAGGGGGTGTTTATGGCTCATCGGTTTTAGCTACTGACAATGTAATGATGGCAGCTACTTTAGCAAAGGGCAAGACCATAATTGAATCTGCAGCTTGTGAACCAGAGGTAGCGGATTTAGCAGAATTTCTGATTAAGATGGGAGCTAAGATAAAAGGCCACGGCACACCCATTATAGAGATAGAAGGAGTAAGGCAATTGCACGGTGCCGAACATTCAATAATTCCTGATAGGATAGAGGCAGGCACATTGATGGTTGCATCACTGATTACTAAAGGAGATATCACCATAAAGAATGTTTTTTATCAGCATCTTGGTGCCGTGGTTGATAAATTAGAAGAGGCAGGGGCCTCTATAAGCAAAACCGATACTTCGGTTCGTGTGCGTCTTAAAAGGAGGCTAAAAGCCATAAATGTTACTACCCTGCCTTATCCGTGTTTTCCTACAGATGTGCAGGCGCAGATTATGAGTCTGATGAGTATTACGCCGGGCATAAGCGTGATTACCGAGAAGATTTATCCGGACAGATTTATGCATGTAGCTGAACTTAATCGTATGGGCGCACATATCCAAAGGGAAGGCCCGCATGCCATAGTCGAAGGCGTAAAACAATTATCCGGGGCGCCGGTCATGGCCTCAGATTTACGCGCATCGGCGTCTTTGGTATTAGCCGGATTAGTAGCTTCTGGCAGGACGTCAGTATCAAGGATTTATCATCTCGAGCGTGGATATGAGAATATGGAGGAGAAATTACAAGGACTGGGCGCAAGAATTTGGAGAGAGAAAGAATGATTTTAATGATTGATAATTATGATTCCTTTACCTATAATCTCGTCCAGTATTTAGGGGAATTGGGTGCAAATATCAAGGTATTTAGAAACGACAAGATAACTATAAATAAGATTAAGAAGCTTGGGCCGGCCAGAGTTGTTATTTCACCGGGGCCTGGCAGGCCGGAAGACGCAGGTATTTCCTGTGATGTGATCAGAGAATTTGCAGGTAAAATTCCTATATTAGGAGTGTGTCTGGGCCATCAATGTTTAGGTTTCGTATACGCAGGCCGTATTATAGGCGCAAAAAAACTTATGCACGGGAAGACCTCTTTTATTTATCATAATCAGAAGACCATTTTTCGCGGCATACCCAATCCTTTTGAGGCTACGCGTTACCATTCCTTGATTGTAGAGAAAAAGACCTTGCCAGAATGTTTGGAGATAACTGCCTGGACAAAGGAAAATGAAATTATGGGTTTAAAGCATAAAAACCATCCTCTCTGGGGAGTGCAGTTTCATCCTGAATCTATCCTAACTAAGCCAGGCAAGGATATCCTCGCCAATTTTTTATGGTGTATGAAAGTATAAAGCACTTTCCTAACCACTGAAAATAACATTGGAGTTATCGCGAAGCGATTTTCTTGAATATATGATACAGGAAGCAATAGAAATATTGTCAAACGGAGAAAGCCTAACTGCTTCTCAGATGGAAGCGGTTATGGAAGAGATTATGACCGGCAAAGCAGATACCGGTCAGATTGTTTCTTTTTTAAGTGCATTAAATAAAAAAGGCGAGACAGTAGAAGAGATTACTGCTGCAGTATCTGTTATGCGCAGGCATGTCACCAGAATACACGTAGATAAAGAACCGCTTCTGGATACCTGCGGGACAGGCGGAGATAAAAAAGGCAGTTTTAATGTTTCCACAATTGTGGCTTTTGTGGCAAGCGGCTGCGGGATTACTGTTGCCAAACACGGCAATCGTTCTGTATCGAGCTCGTGCGGCAGCGCAGACATATTAGAGGCATTAGGCATAAATAT
>JAHITX010000144.1 GCA_018817425.1 Pseudomonadota bacterium | reverse complement strand
CATTTGGACAAACTTGTGTCAAATCATTACGATGACGATTGGCTAAACCGGAAGCGAGTACTTTTCCATTTTCCAATAATCTTACATTCACATCTTGAGACTTATCATCTGGATCCACCGCCCAACCAGATGCTTGGCAACTGGAGTTATAATTTGCATCATGATAACCTTCCGGAGAGCCCGCAAAAAGAACCGTTGGATTCAATACCACGCCAACAACCAAAATCGTAACCGTTATAAAAATTGTAGGCAAAAATCTTTTCATATACTTATATTATGCATAATAATATAGAATTGTCAATCAAACCAAAAACATTGACAGCAATTTGGTTATATGTTAATATGCCTGTATTGAATTAATAATATATAATTATTATGACACCTGAAAATTTACCCACATTTGAAAACAATTCCGAAAGTGATTGGTGGATAATTGAAAAAATATCCAAAAATACCGCTTCGGGAGAAAAAAGTTTTCTAAATATCTTCAGACAATCCGCGCTCGCGCGTTGGTGGAAATTTAGTTTTGCGACAACCGCGCTGTTGATTCTTGCCATCACGGGTTTAGTTTCCGCTTATCAAAACCGAGCGAGAATAGTCGCTTTATTCCCCAACACCAGCTCTTATCTCGTGGCGACAATTCAAAAAACACAAATCGTTCCCGCTTTTTTTAGTAAAATCGGCTCCTCTCTAAATATAAGATACAATTTATCTTCCTCCATGATATCTTTGCAACAATTGATGAGAAACGAACAACCAGAGACAACGCCGACTATCATCGCCGAGCAAAATATTTTGATAGAAAAACCGCTCAAAATTTTGATTGATAAAATTGGCGTCAACGCCTCGGTTGTTAATCCGCTCACGATTGATTTGGAAACGCTCAACAATGCTCTCAAATTAGGAGCCACGCGTTATCCAAGTTCTGGACTCTTGGGCGAAAATAAAAACATCTTTATTTTCGGGCATAGCACCAGTTTGGAAACCGAAAACGCTTTTTATAAAACTTTTAACAATTTGAACAAATTAGCAATCGGCGATGAAATTGTCCTGCAATCCGAAAAGAATGAGTATTTCTACAAAGTGACTGCCAATTATAAAACTGACACCGCTGAAATAGTGCGTTTTGACGAGGGCGAGAAAAAATTAACTTTGTCCACCTGCAACACCTTGGGACAAAAAGAAGAAAGATTTGTTGTGGAGGCCGATTTTGTAAAAATGACAAAACTGGCGGTTCCGCAAATTGGAGGCAATATTGTCGCGCCCGTCCAACCAACACCGGCCAATACTGGCGGAGGTCTGCAAGCCGGAGACAGAGAAGAACACACCTATGAAATTCCGCCCGCTAATAACACGACACCTGACGCCACCCAACAAATAGATTTGGCGACCACGATTGATATAGTTGGAATTTTAGGAGCCAATAACGAATTCATCGCGACTTCCACTTATACCACCCGAGACAAAATCGCGGTTCAATTTACAATCACCAATCTTGGCGCGAAAAAATCAGAGGGTTGGTATTTTAACGCGGTGTTGCCCACCAGCCCCGCGCATATTTTCCATTCCGCGTCGCAACAAGCTTTGGCTCCAAGTGAAAAAATTGAATTTATTTTGGGTTTTGACAAACCGCAAATCGGAGAAAATTTGGCGATTGTGATAAATGTGGACCCGACCGGCGGAATAAAAGAATCCGACAAAACCAATAATATTGTCAAGAAATTTATAACTATTGTTGAGTATGAAGAATAAAGGAAACAGATTGGGGAGGTAGAGAGAATAAATAAGACGGACGATTGGCGAAGCCAATCGTCCGTTTTCGTCTCTGCGAACGTTTAGCGAAGCCACACCTACGGGTGGTCAAACAGTCCAGTCCACAATAAATTTTGAAGTCCGAATTTTGAATTTTGATTGAATGATTAATATTTTAATGCTTGAATGACGGATTTTGGCGAAGCCAAAATCCGTCCCGTCCGTCTTTGAGATTTTAGTATTTGAATTTGTAATTTGTTTGTGATTTGTAATTTTGGATTTGTAATTTGATAGGGGGGATCTCTTTTCTGGATTGTTTTCCCCCTCATCAAGACTAAATTTTTTGCTCAACCCAAACCCCAACTCTAAAAACCTTACGCGTGCAAATCTATTTGCGCGATTGTCGCGTTGGATTGAATAAACGCTTTCCGCGGAGCAACCTGCGCACCCATCAAAGTATCAAAAGTGATGTCCGCCCGTTGCGCGTCCTCAATAAAAATTTTCTTCAAAACTCTTTTCTCGGCATCCATCGTTGTCTCAAATAATTCATCCGGATTCATTTCACCCAAACCCTTATACCTTTGAATTGATATTTTCGGCGTTTTCTTTTGTGCGGTCACAAGTTCTTCCCCATCCTGTTCGTCCTCGCTCACCAAATCTTCAACCTTATCCAAAATACTCTCTGCGCCAATCTTTTTCAAATATTCCTCTTTCTCCTTATCCGAAAAAACATACATCTCCTTTTTGCCTTGACTGATTTTATACAAAGGCGCTTTCGCCACGAACAAATAGCCGTCTTCTATAATTTGTTTGAAATAACGATAAAATAAAGTGAGCAATAAAGTTTTAATATGGTCGCCATCCACATCGGCATCGGTGGCGATAATAATTTTATGATAACGCAATTTCTCAATATTAAAAGTATCCCCGATTGCGGTTCCCAAGGCAATCACCAAATTTTTAATTTCTTGCGAAGCCAACATTTTGTCCAAGCGCGCTCGTTCCACATTCAAAATCTTGCCTCGCAAAGGCAAAATCGCCTGCGTGCGTCTATCGCGTCCCTGTTTTGCGCTATTATGAACAAACACCCCGCTCGCCAAAGCGAAATTATGAGTTCCTTTCACTTCAAAATCATACACATCCATTTTTTCATTTAATTTTATGATTTTACCCAATCTTGATAATTGCCTGCGCAAAGGCATTAAAGAATCTATATTCTTCAAATCTTTTGCTTTTTTATATGCCCCATCTCTCATCATAAATTTATGCTCCGGAGTGCAAATGATTTCTTCAGCATTATCTAAGACCACTTTTATAACTTCCGCATTCTTTTTTGTTATTCTGGGATTTTCAATGAGAGCGATTTTAATATCGCCATTTTTTCCAGCCGTATAACAATAATTAGCTTTACCCATTTTATGCTCCTTTACCAACTCCTTAAATGAAACATTCCTTCCGTCCAATAACGCAACTTTCGTCTCCCCAGCAAAACAACCACCAGCAGAATCTCCTTCCACAATAAATAATTCCGATTCTTGTGCACTTTTGGATTGGCAGTCCGCCAATTTCCCCGGCAAAGTTATCCCCTCCAAAACTCCTTTTCGCAAAACATTTTCTTTTGCCGCGCGCGCCGCTTTGCGCGCGCGCAACGCAATCGCCACTTTATTGATTATCGCTTTGGCGTCCTCGGGATGTTCTTCCAAGAAAAAAGCGAAGGCCTCGCTAAAAACCGTTTCCACCATTCCGCGCGCTTCCACGCTTCCCAATTTCGCTTTGGTTTGGCCCTCAAATTGAACCTCGGCTAATTTAACGGACACCACCGCGGTGATTCCTTCCAAGACATCATCGCCAGCGAAATTCTCGTCTTTTTCTTTCAAAAACCCACTCTCGCGCGCGTATGAATTGAGCGTTCTGGTCAAGGCGGATTTGAAACCGGTCAAATGCATTCCGCCTTCTATCGTGGCGATATTATTGGCGAAGGAAGTTACCCGCGAAGAAATATCGTCCACATATTGCAAAGCCACTTCCACCGACTCCCCTTTGTCGTTCAGAATTTTTTCTATATAAAAAATATTTTTATGAACGGCTTTTTGATATTGATTATGAAATCTAACCAAAGACAATAACCCACCTTCAAAATAAAACGAGGTGGACGGCAATTCCAATTCCAAATCTTTGAGAAAAAACAT
>JAHITX010000143.1 GCA_018817425.1 Pseudomonadota bacterium | reverse complement strand
TTGGGTAAATTATCAGGATTAAAATAGCCGGACTTTTCCCAAAGCTGGTAAATCTTATCTTCAACCTCGAAAGGGTTATATTGTTTGGCTAGTTCTTTTGACATATAAATTGTGGTGTGTTTAGATATTAATGCCGTCGAGTCGGTTATGCCCTTATCAAGGAGGAAGTCATGAGTGAAAGTACCGAAGGAGGGGCCTGCCAGCCCTTTCAGGCTTTTCTGGAATCGACCCAGCAGGCTGATGACGCTGATTTCCGGCGCCTGATCGGACATGCTCTGCAATGTCCCAGATGCTTCGAAGCATTGAAGAATTTCATGACCCAGGTACGGAGCAGAGACACCTGTGAAGTGCGTGCCGGTAACTAGACGCCGAAAGCTACTTCAGTGAGCTTCCTGCCTTAGGATGGGAAGCTCTTTTCTATATTAAAAAGCCCTTATGATTTTAAGGACCCTCTTGGGTGGTACCAACTTAATTTCCCTATTGAGTTGAGCCTGTCTGCCCTGTCTGCCGACAGGCAGGCGATAGGCAGGCTCGACGGGACACTTAATTTAACGCGATTACGGGCGAACCCGAAGGCCTTAACGAAGAATTGACTCTCTTTAGGAACCTCGGCTCTCAGAGTGACACTTATTCTGATTCTGACGCCTTAACAATAGATAACCCTTTAATAGTAGGTTTTTTCCGCTCAATCAGTCAAGTTGCCAATTAGGGTCGGCTTTAAGCTTGTTATAAGGAGTAATTATTTTTTGCTGAGCCCTGAAATACCCGACGACGGCTATCATTAAGGCATTATCAGTGCAGAGGCGGAATTCCGGAACAAAAAATTTAACTTGTTTTAATTCCCGATTAATCATATTTTTTAATCCATTCCTTATTTTTTTATTAGCAGCAACTCCACCGGCCAACATTACCGTTTTTACTTTGTAGGTTTTAGCGGCCCGGACAGTTTTACTAACCAATACATCTACAACCGCTTGTTGAAAGCTGGCGCAAATATCAGCGGTTTTATATTTTTTAAAGCCGGACTGTTGGCTAAAATATAAAACAGAAGTTTTTAATCCAGAAAAACTAAAATTATAATTTGCTTTATCGATTAATGGTCGGGGAAAATTGACGGCCGTCGGTTTACCATTTTTGGCCAGCTTCTCGATAATCGGCCCTCCCGGATAACCAACATTTAGTAATTTGGCCACTTTATCGAAACATTCCCCGGCGGCGTCATCTAAAGTTTGGCCAATAATCTGGTAATCACCAATTTTCCTGATCAGGATTAGTTGGGTATGTCCACCAGAAACAATAAGGCCTAAAGCTGGTAGTTTGATCTGATGATTAAGAAAATTGGCCAACAAATGGGCCTCCAGGTGATTAACGGCGATCAGGGGGATTTGTTGGCTGTAGGACAAGGTCTTGGCTGTTTCTACCCCCACTATTAGGGAAGTAATCAGCCCGGGACCACTAGTTACGGCCAGATAATCTATTTCTGACCAACTAATGTCTCCTCGGGCCTGGTCGATTATGGGTAAAATATTCTTAAGATGCTCCCGGGCAGCCACTTCCGGGACTATTCCTCCAAACCGGCGATGGATATCAACCTGAGAGGAAATTAAATTAGATAATACCCTAATCTTATCCCCCTTAGCCTCGATTATGGCGGCAGCTGTTTCATCGCAGGATGTTTCAATTCCTAAGATTTTCATGCTTTAATTTTAACATAGGAGTTGACTTAAACAAATTATTAGGCTATCATACGTTTACAAATTATGCCGCCATCGTCTAGTGGTTAGGACATCAGGTTTTTCCGCCTTCGGCGGACCCGCCGTAGGCGGGTATCCTTAATAAATATATGCATTTTGTTTATGTATTAAAAAGCAGAAAGGATAATTCATTGTATGTCGGGCAGACTTCAAATTTGCCTAAAAGAATTGAAGAACACAACACTGGCAAAACTAGATCTTTAAAAGCCAAAATTCCCATGTGTCTGGTATACTATGAAGCATATATTAGTAAAAAAGACGCAACCAAGAGAGAGTGGAATTTAAAGCACAGGGGCCAAGATAGAGAAATTCTAATAAAACAAATAGACAATTCAAACAATATCATGCCGCCATCGTCTAGTGGTTAGGACATCAGGT
>JAHITX010000142.1 GCA_018817425.1 Pseudomonadota bacterium | reverse complement strand
TTAACTGTTTTAAGGTTCAATGATAATGATGTAAAAAAAGATATAGAAAGTGTTTTAATGGCAATCGAAGGATGGATTAAAAGGAGTGTGGAGAAGGAACAACCCCCTGGCCCCCTTTACTAAGGGGGAATTAAAATGATGTCTTCTTTTATTAAGGGGAAATTTATTGGGCTTAGTGAAAAATCTAAATTCGGTTACCTTGACTTGGAAATTTATCATAGCATACAAGACAGAAAATCAGTATAACTGTATTTGGAAAGAATACCTCACCAATTCCCCCTTAACAAAGGGGGATAAAGGGGGTTGTAATGAAAATTACATATAACCCGAAATTAAAAGCTCTGTCACGAGAACTAAGAAAACAAGGCGTTTTATCGGAAGTTCTACTATGGGCAAAATTGAAAAGCAGAAAGATGCAAGGTTATCTATTTACGAGGCAAAAGCCTATCGGGGATTACATCGTTGATTTTTATTGCAGTAAACTGGAACTGGTAATTGGAATTGATGGAGAAAGTCATGATAGAAAATTTCTGTACGATAAGAAGCCGCAACAGGCATTGGAGGCTGAGGGTTTAACTGTTTTAAGGTTCAATGATAATGATGTAAAAAAAGATATAGAAAGTGTTTTAATGGCAATCGAAGGGTGGATTGAAACGAGTATGAAGAAGGGACAACCCCCTGGCCCCCTTTGTTAAGGGGGAATTAAAGCGGTGCTCCCTTTATTAGTAGGAAATTTATGGGGATTTACATTTACTTTAGTGGGGTAGAGAATATTAAACTCAAAGTTGATTACGTATTGTCATTTCGAACAAAGTGAGAAATCTTAATGGATTGAGAGCCGGTGGAAGATATCTCCCTACGGTCGATATGACAAATAATAAATGAAGTATTTACTACCCGGTCTATAGCAGAAATAGGCACTACAATGAAACCTGGCTTTAACAAAAAAGTAAAACTTAATATTACAAAAAACTTTGATGACAGTTGCAAGCTTTACCAGGATTTTGAAGATAAGCATCTTTTCTTTGAATCTCTTGCTTTAAAGCTGGCTGAATCAATAAATATAAAGCCGAATACTACTGTACTTGATGTTGGTTGTGGAACCGGTGTTTCTGCTATAGCGTTGAATAAGCAATATTCTTGTAAAGTATTGGGTGTGGATATATCCGCAAAAATGGTAGAAGTCGGAAAGATATTGTGCAATTCCGGGGAAATTGAGCTGGTAGTAGGCGATGGTGAAAGACTGTCTGAAATTGTGAGAAACCGTTTATTTGATTATGTCTTTTACAATGCTTCTATTTTTATGTTTCCGGATATTAAGCAAGCTATAAAAGAAGCGTGTAGATGTTTACTGCCCAACGGAAAGATTGCTTTTTCTTTTTACCCGCAGATTGTTGATGAAAATGGAGAAGACTTGATACCGGTAGCATTTAAGCGTCTTGGAGAAACTCCGCCGCGCTTCAGGGTTATTACTGATTTTGATAAGATATGCCTTGCTCTTAAAAACTATTGCGGACCGGTTACCCATCATAAATGGGTCAGAGATTTTAATATAGAATTTTTAAAAGATTTCTTTTCAATTCCCGCTCAATCGGCATCACTTTTTCCGGGAAAAGAATATGATGAACGCCGCAAACTTGTATCCGGGCTTTTTGAAACACTTAAAGATATATCAGGCAAATCCAATATTATCTGGCGTATGGCAGAAAGCACCCTGACGGCTTCGTAAAAGCTCCCTATGCTGTGTTGCATTTCATCTTTCGTCATTGCAGCATCATTGGCGGTATATAAAATACCGCCCTACGATAGGGCGGGATTTTACACCCCCACCGAACTCTTTCATTCCTCAAAACTCGCGCGCCTTGCATAAGAAGCTTTGACGAAGCCGTCCAAACTATGATTTTCAATGAAGGTGGGAAATAATCGGTTATTAAAATTCACTGTATCTCATTTGGTAAATATGATAAAAAAAGCTTGTACAATATAATTTATTGCTTACACTATTTATTAATACATGACTGCCTGACCTAAACCGGCATACTTCCGGTAAAAAAATAACCGATTATTTATATTAAGGAGAATGGCAATGCGTAAATGGGAATGTACAGTTTGCGGATATATTCATACCGGCGATGAGCCGCCTGAAAAATGCCCGGTTTGCGGAGCGGATCGCAGCAAGTTCATTGAGATTACCGGCAAAGAAGAAAAAGCAGGTAAAACAGCTTCCAAACCAGGCAGCACAAAAGAGCAGAATACATCCGCAGCGGCTCAAAAAAGTCCATATAGCAAGATAAGAAACCTGATGGTAAAACATCATGCCCATCCGATTTCCGTTCATATCCCGAATGGCGTCTTGCCGGCTGCGGTGTTGTTCATTTTTATTGCCGCTGTTTTTGATTTTTACACTTTGGGACAAGCTGCATTTTACAATATGGTTTTTGTTCTTCTGACAATGCCCCTGGTCCTTTTTTCAGGATATAATGAGTGGCATATAAAATACGGTGGGAAAATGACCGCTTTATTCAGAACCAAAATCATATGTGGGGTGGTTGTAACCGTATTGGCCGCTATTATGGTAATCTGGCGCGCCATTAATCCAAATATAATCTCCGCTCAATCAGAACAGCGCTGGCTTTTTGTCGGCCTTGGTTTTATCGTGCTGGGAGCTGCCGGGATTGCCGGTTATCTGGGCGGAAAGCTGGTATTTAAAGATTGACGGCTTCGTAAAAAGTCATTCTGCTGTGTTGCGCTTCATCTTTCGTCATTGCAGCGTACCATTAAGTACGCTTCATTCCTCAAGACTTGCGCGCCTTGCATAATGAGCTTTTTACTTTGCCGTCTGTATTTGGTTTCTACGAGTCCAAAATAAAAGATAATTTGATACTTTCCTATGACAAAATATACCGGTATAAATCACCTGGCAATGGCAACCAGTGATCTTGATAAAACCATACGTTTCTGGCGGGACTTGCTGGGCATGCGTATGGTGGCAAAGTACGGCAGACCTGGGTATCGTCAGTATTTCTTTGAAATTACCGCTCATGATATGATTGCTTTTTTTGAGTGGCCTGATGTTAAACCTATTCCCGAAAAAGATCATGGAGCTCCGGTTAAAGGCTCTTTCGCCTTCGACCATGTATCTATGGAAGTTGCTGATGATGATGAGCTGTGGCAGCTCAAGGATCGTCTCGATGCAGCAGACGTGTGGGTATCCGAAGTAGTGGATCACGGATTTATACATTCGATTTATACTTTTGATCCCAATAATATTGCCATTGAGTTTAGCACACCGGTAAAAGAAGTGGATATCCACAAGTATCCGGTGGAAAAAGACGCTGCACCTGGAGCTGTGGCGGTGGAAGGAGTAGAACCACAACCCGGCCACTGGCCTTCAGTTAAGCACCCCACACCCAAAAATGAGCGCAGGGTATATCCCGGTGAACGGATAGTACCTGAACAGATTGAAAAAAAACGATGAAACCCTATTTTCTCAAAAAATATCCTGCTCCAAAAATGTTTTTTGGCGCCAAACCTGTAGTACCGTTACTTATCATTTTAACATCTTCTATTGAGTAAAATGCTCTGGGGTTATATTTTTTTATTATTTCTACAAGCTCAGGAATATCTTTTCTCTTGGCTATTGTAAATACCAGCCGAACCTTTCCGTTAAGCCCGCTTGCTCCGAAAACCGTTACCCCGTAATTTTTTTCTCTTATATGATCAACCAGTTCCTGTGCGTCTTTTTGTGCAATTATTCTCAAGGCCACATAACCTACAGCAAGTTTTTCCTCAAGGAAAATTCCGACAATATTACCTGAAGCAAAGCCTGCGGCATAGGTGATATAAATCAACCAATTGGATAAATTCTGCATGATTTGTGTTATAGCAACCAGCCACACAAGAACTTCAAAAAAGCCGCATAACGCGGCAAGAAATTTAATGCCTTTTGAAACATATATAATTCTTATAGTACCGATGGAAACATCAATAAGTCTTGCAAAAAAAACAAGAGCCGGCAGTACTACCCAACTATAAAATTCTGCGTTATTAAAATCTATCATTATTTATAAAAATCCAATTTTGGTACGTTCGTAAAAACTCAAAAAATCTTATTCCTTTACAGTGTTTATATCCAACGAGCATTTATCGTTTAAAATAATACGCGCATCAACAATCTGGATACCGGTTTCATAAACAATCACAGGATTTAAATCCATTTCCATAATCTCAGGGTAGGATTCAACCAGTTCGGAGCAAAGCAGCAATAATTTTCTGACCGCCGCCTTATCATAAGGTTTTTCTCCTCTTATGCCGTTTAGTAAAACCGACCCCTTAATTTCATCCATCATATGTCTTGCCGAACGGGGAGAAATCGGCAAAACCCTGAAAGATACATCTTTTAAAACTTCCACCATAATACCACCAAGTCCGAACATGATTACCGGCCCGAACTGGTCGTCAATCTTTGTTCCTATTATTGTTTCAAGACCTTTTTTTGCCATTGGTGAAACAAGAACTCCACGTATATCTGCATCCGGTTTGTATTTTAATGCGTTATTCATTATATCTTTAAAAGCTTTTTTGATTTCACTGCCGGTTTTAAGATTAAGATATACACCCCCTGCATCACTTTTGTGGAGTATGTCAGGAGATACTATTTTAAGGGCAACTTTATCATTATATTTTTCTGCAAATTTGACTGCTTCCTCTGCTGTTTTGGCCAGAGAATCATTGCTTACGGGAGCCCCGTGAATCCTTAAAAGCTGTTTAGCTTCAGGCTCAAGTAGATACCGGCGATTCTCTTTAATCGCTGTATTAATAATATTGGTGCCTTCCGGTTTTGCTTTTTGCCTCCAGTTAAAGATAAAGTTTATCTTGGCATGATATTCATCTATATACTGGCCTCGCTCTGATAAAGCGGCAATGCATCTGCAGGAAACATCCAAAGAATCATATACCGGAACTTTATAATATCGCAAAAGATCAAGAGCTCGTGGTTTTACAGAACTGTAAAGGCTGTGCACTACAATGGGTTTGTGTTGCTTTGTAACAAGTTTGCCTAATTGGTGTGCGGCATCTTCTTCCTGCAATGAAAGACTTTCCGCAAAACGAATGCCATAGCCTCCGAAAAGCCCGACCATTAACAAACCTCCCACATTGTGATCTTTCAAAATGATCCGGGCACATTCGGCAAAAAGTGTGGGGTCTGAATCGGTACCGCCTGCAACATCAACCGGATTTCTGACTGAAGCTGTAAAAGGAAGAATTTTGTTTAATTTTTGCTGAGTCTGTTCACTAAGTTCCGGAATTAACACTCCCAAATCGGATAATACATCAGCAGCAATGGTGGCATGGCCGCCGCCATCCGCCAATATTGCAATCCGGTTATTCTTAATAAGGGGAAGATTTGAAAGGGATTCTGCTACAGGAAAAAGAGCATCTGACTTTTCAATCACAATAATACCGGCTCTTTTAAAGGCCGATTTTGATACCTCTGACATTCCTGCCAATGCTCCGGTATGTGATCCGGCTGAAAGTTGGCCTGTTGCGGACCGACCGCTTTTAAGAAGTATAATTGGTTTATGCAATGAGGTTTTGTATGCTTCCTGAAGAAAACGCCGGCCATCGCGCATTCCTTCAACATACATAAGTATTGCCTTTGTATCAGGGTCATTTTTGAAAAATTCAAGATATTCATGAAACCTTATATCAAGCTCATTTCCAACCCCGACATAATATGAAAAGCCTTTTCTGCTTTTTAATCTTGCTTCCGTTATGAGGCTTAAGGCCATATTTCCGCTTTGCGAGATAAGGGCAATATCTCCCTTTGGAACATCATGTAAGCCGACAAGATTAAGATTATTTTTAACATTCATCATGCCGGAAGTATTAGGCCCGATTATTCTGATCTTATGCTCTCTTGCAGTTTCAATCAGTTCTTCTTCGACTTTTCTGCCTTTTTCTCCAAGCTCTCTGAAGCCCCCTGCGATAATAACTGCGCCTGCAACACCTTTTTTGCCGCAATCTTTCAACACCGCCTGGATAGTACTGGCCGGAGTAGTTATAAGTACAATATCAACGGGCTCCTGTATATCTGAAACCTTATTATAACATGGAATCCCAAGTATCTTGTTTTCTTTCGGGTTAACCGGAAAAATCTTTCCCTCAAATTTTTCATCAAGCAGTGTACGAATTGCCTGGAAACCACGTTTCGTATCGGTTTTTGAAGCTCCTACGATGGCAACGGATTCAGCATCCAAAATTTTATCTAACGGCATCTTTCCCCTTTCGGTTTTTGTTTTACAGAGTGAAGATTATAAAAACTAAGTTTTTTTCCTCTCCTCAAAATCCTTTAACGATGCTTCTCTTTCTTTAGTAGAAACGCAGGCAAGGCAGGC
Source organism: Pseudomonadota bacterium (assembly GCA_018817425.1). Taxonomy (NCBI): domain Bacteria; kingdom Pseudomonadati; phylum Pseudomonadota; species Pseudomonadota bacterium. The sequence continues at coordinate 14,457 of JAHITX010000142.1, read as the reverse complement.
TTCGATTTCATATTCCATAAGCGCCTCCATACTTACCTCATCTGCCATATTTAAGCCCTTTTTTATCATCTTTAAAGAAAATGATGAATTCTGCGTAATTTCCTTTGCCATATTTATCGCAGTTTCCATAAGTATTTCAGCCGAAACGGAAAGGTTAACAAGCCCTATCCTTTCAGCTTCTTTGCCATCGATATTTTTTGCCGTAAAGAGAAGCTCTTTTGCTTTACCGGGTCCGATAAGTTTCTGGATCAGACGCATGGCTCCGCCTGTAACGGAAGAATTAACTTTCGCTTCAGGAGATCCGATTTGTGCGTCTTCTGCTGCAATTCGAATATCACATGCAAGAGCAAGTTCATAACCTGATCCGAGAGCAAATCCGTTAATTGCGGCAATAGTAGGTTTTTCAAAACGGATGATTTTTCGGGATGCTTCCTGCAGCTCTTTAAGGTAATCACGATAAGCTTCAGCACTTCTTGTTTTAGATTCCTTAAGATCCGCACCTGTTGAAAAGGCACGCCCCTCCCCTGTTATTATAAGAGCCTTAATATTCGGATCATTGCCTGCATCATCAAGCGCAGCCTGTAAATCAATCCATAATTGTTTATTCATGGCATTAAGGACTTTGGGACGATTCAGCTTTATTGTAGCTATCATAGCCGACTTATCATATATTATGCAGTCATATTCCACAAAAACCTCCTGTTATTAATTTGTTATCCACTGAAAGTATGCAAAAAAAGGCATTATCTGTCAATACAAGTTGGTATCTTTATACATCTTTTATTTTAAAGCCATATCTTAATGTGGTAAATATGTATTATTCAAAACTCTTAGCTTGTAACTTTCAACAATATTTTTTGTAGTTGACAGAACATATTCATTCATATACACAAAAATAAACGTTGTTTTGAATTTTCTATACCCCGATTTAAGTTCGTATTTATTTAATATTAATATCAATATGTTGTTAATTATTTTTTATGAGAACATCATTTCTAAATGGCAGATAAATTATATAAAATATTTATGCCACAAGCTATTTTGCTTTAAAATCATTATGTTATAATGGGTATATTTTGAAAGACGAAAACAGGAATAATCAGAATAGTAACAAAGTTTTTAAACCGGAAACTCAAAAACGGCTTGAAGAGGCTGCTCTGGAAATTTTTTCCGAATCGGATTTCCATAAAGCAAATATACGCACTGTAGCCAAAAAAGCCGGGGTCAGCTTAAATGTTATTTATGGTCATTACGGAAGCAAAGAAGGGCTTGTTTTTGCAGTTGCGGATATCTGGCTTGGAAGACTTACAGACAGGATTATTGACCACCTTCAAGGCATAGAGGATTTAAAAGAGAAGCTGCGGAAAGTTTTTTGGGTTCAAATGGACTATTATGAAAAGAATCCTGAGCTTGGGAAAATATTATTTATGACGCTTCCCATGAAAACATGGATGTCTGATAAAACTTTTCAACAAAAGAAAATGATAAACCTTTTCCTTGAGGTTTTACGTGAGGGCCAGAAAGAAGGCGTTTTAAATCCTGATGTGCGTGCAGGAATTCTGCTGGATTTCATGTTGGGTTTTGTACAACGATCGTTTTTTATGTGGGTTTCCCGGGGCCAGAAAGAAAGTTTGGTAGCAAATGCCAACTCACTCTTTGAAATGGTGTGGCGGGGGATTTCAAATCCATAATAAACTTAAATATTTTTTTGAGAAAGTATCAATTACGATGGATACTATATAAGAATATTAATAGCAGGAGTAATTTATGAAAATTTTAAAAATTGACCATATTGGAGTTGCTGTAAGCAAAATTGACGAAAAGAAAAATTTCTGGACCGATGTTTTGGGTTTATCATATGCTGGCGATGAAACTGTTGAAGAGCAGAAAGTTACCACGGCATTTTTGCCTGTAGGAGAAAGCGAAGTTGAACTTTTGGAATCTACTTCTGCGGATGGACCAATTGCAAAATATCTTGAAAAACGCGGAGAAGGCGTTCAGCATATTGCTTTTCGTGTAGATGATATCGATGCCGCTTTGGAAGAATTAAAAACAAAAGGCATCAGGCTCATCGATGAAAAAGCCCGTAAAGGCGCAGGTGGAGCCAGGATTGCTTTCTTACATCCAAAGGCAACATGCGGGGTTTTGGTTGAGTTATGCGAAAGAAAATAATAAAGGTTTGTAAAATATTTATCATAAATTAAATTTATTTGTTGTTTGAAGGAGTATAAAAAAATGCCGAATATTAATGATTGGGCCGAATTGTGTGCAAAAGAGATCAAAAAGCCCACAGAATCTTTAAACTGGGAAACACCGGAAGGTATCACGGTAAAACCGCTTTATACGGCCGAAGATCTTGAAGGATTGGAGTTTGTTAATTCTCTTCCGGGATTTGAACCTTATGTAAGAGGTGTCAAGGCCAGTATGTATGCAGGAAGACCATGGACTATACGGCAATATGCCGGTTTTTCAACTGCGAAAGAATCAAATGCATTTTACAGAAGAAATCTTGCAGCAGGGCAAAAAGGGCTTTCCGTTGCTTTCGACCTTGCCACTCACAGGGGTTATGATTCAGACCATCCCAGAGTAGTGGGTGATGTTGGAAAGGCCGGAGTTGCAGTAGATTCAATAGAAGATATGAAAATCCTGTTTGACCAGATTCCGCTTGATGAGATGTCCGTATCTATGACTATGAACGGCGCTGTTCTTCCCATTCTTGCAGGTTACATTGTTGCGGCGGAAGAACAAGGTGTTGCACATGAAAAATTAAACGGTACCATTCAAAATGACATTTTAAAAGAATACCTGACAAGAAACACATATATCTACCCGCCTGAACCGTCCATGAGAATCATATCAGATATTATCGGATTCTGCTCAAGAAATATGCCTAAATACAATACAGTAAGCATAAGCGGTTACCATATGATGGAAGCCGGAGCAAGCTCGGTTCTACAGACGGCTTTTACTCTGGCCGATGGTCTTGAATACGCAAAAGCAGCACTTGCGGCAGGACTTGATATAGATGCTTTTGCTCCGCGTCTTTCCTTTTTCTTCGGAATAGGAATGAATTTTTTCATGGATATAGCAATGCTAAGAGCAGCCCGTTATCTTTGGGCCGATATAATGAGCCAGTTCAATCCGAAAAAGAAACAGTCTTTGATGTTAAGAACCCATTGCCAAACATCCGGCTGGAGCCTTACCCAACAGGATCCTTATAATAATATAATAAGGACAACCTTGGAATGCCTTTCGGCAGTGCTTGGCGGAACACAGTCTTTGCATACCAATGCTTTTGATGAAGCTGTTGGGTTGCCGACTGATTTTTCGGCAAGAGTTGCAAGAAACACACAGATCATCGTCCAGGAAGAATCCCAGGTATGCCATGTTGTAGATCCTCTCGGTGGTTCTTATTATGTTGAATCACTTACCAATGCCATTATTAGTGAATCAAAAAAGATAATAAAGGAAATCGAGGATCTTGGCGGAATGGCCAAAGCCATTACTACCGGCATGCCTAAAATGAGAATTGAAGAGGCAGCAGCGAGAAAACAGGCAAGAATAGATCAGGGCAAAGATGTTATTGTCGGTGTAAATAAATACAAAATAGGAGAAGAAATACCGCTTGAAGTTCTTGAGGTGTCGGCCACTGTGCGTGATGAGCAGGTTGCAAGACTAAAGGAAATAAAGGCGAAAAGAGATTCCGCCGAGGTTAAAAGAACGCTTGAAGCATTAACAAACTGCGCTGAATCCGGTGGCAATCTTCTTGAAGCATGCCTTCCGGCTGTGCGCGCCAGAGCGACAATAGGGGAGATTACGGATGCCATGGAAAAAGTATTCGGAAGATTTGTTGCCACTACACAGTGTATTTCGGGAGTTTTTGCCTCTGAATATGGAGACAGCGAGATAATCGCTTCCATCAAAAAAAGAACGGATGAATTTCTTGAAATAGATGGAAGAAGGCCGAGAATCTTACTGACAAAAATGGGCCAGGATGGGCATGACCGCGGCGTTAAGGTTGTTGCCACCGCTTTTGCCGATCTGGGTTTTGATGTTGATATAAGTCCGATGTTCCAGACACCGGAAGAAGCTGCCCGTATGGCAGTGGAAAATGATGTTCACGTTGTCGGAGTTTCAAGCCTTGCAGCAGGTCACAAGGTGCTTGTACCACAACTCATTGAAGCCCTTAAAGCCGAAGGCGCAAAAGAGATTCTTGTTGTTGTGGGAGGCATAATTCCTCCTTCAGATTACGATTTTCTGTACAAAGCAGGCGCTGTTGGAATATTTGGCCCTGGCACGCCGATCACTGAGTCTTCCAACAAGGTTTTAAATGCTCTTTTTGAAAGCCGGAAATAGAATATTTCGTAAGCTCATAATGCTGTGAGCTGTTAATAGATAAGGGAGGGATAGCAGGTATTTATAAAAGCAAGGGGCCATGTGAAAAAACATCTATTCGCTTGAACCCTTGAATCCTTGAATCCTATATAGTGATATGCTGACAAATAAAATGCCGGATGATCCGCAATATTATGTAAATGGAGTTATTGAAGGCAACAGACGTATCCTGTCTAAAACAATAACTTTAATAGAGAGTTCTCATCCGGCTCATTATGATCTTGCAGGAACCATTGTTGACCGGCTTTTGCCTTACACGGGAAAAGCTGTTCGTTTGGGTGTTACCGGCGTTCCGGGTGTAGGAAAAAGTATGTTTATTGAAAGCTTCGGAATGACGCTTGTCAATAAAGGCCACAAGTTAGCGGTTTTGGCAGTTGATCCCAGCAGCAAAAGAAGCGGTGGAAGTATTATGGCTGACAAGCTGCGCATGGAAAAGCTTTCCATAGAGCCAAATGCTTTTATAAGACCGTCTCCTTCGGGGGATACTTTGGGAGGTGTGGCAAGAAAAACAAGAGAAGCAATGCTTGTTTTTGAAGCTGCCGGTTTTGACGTAATAATTGTTGAAACTGTAGGAGTTGGTCAGTCTGAAACCGAAGTATCTTCTATGGTTGATTTTTTCCTTGTTCTTATGCTTGCCGGTGCAGGAGACGAGTATCAGGGTATAAAAAAAGGAGTTCTGGAAATTGCAGACGCCGTAGCTATCACCAAAGCAGATGGCGATAATGTGCAAAAGGCTAAAAAAGCACGGTCGGAATATGAATCGGCTCTTCACATTATTGCACCAACATCACAAACATGGTCGCCGCCGGTTGTTATTTGCAGTTCTATGGAAAAGACGGGACTAAATGAAATCTGGGACATTGTTATTGATCACAGAAATAAAGTGACAAAAAGCGGAGAACTTGAGAAAAACAGAAAAAAACAGATGGTAAACTGGATGTGGGCACTTGTTAAAGAAGGGCTTAAGGAAAGATTTTTTGGCGACCCTGATGTAAAAAAGAGTCTTCCGAAAATAATCCGTGATGTTGAAAGCGGAACTAAAGCTCCGACTATTGCATCAGGTGAACTTCTTTTTTTTCTTGACAATAAAAGTGTTACCTATAAGAAACAGGCTTGATGTAAAATATGAAGAAAGGAACTTTGTTATGGGTATTGTGAAAGATAAGATTAAGGATCTAAAAGATCGTGAAGCCAAAACCCTCCTGATGGGCGGTGAAAAGGCAGTTGCAAAACATTGTAAGGATGGACGTCTTACAGCAAGAGACAGGCTGAATCTTTTGTTTGATCCCGGCACATTCCGGGAAATTGATATGTTTGTCACTCATCGCTGTGTAAATTTTGATATGGAAAAAGTGGAAATTCCTGCTGATGGAGTTATAACAGGGCATGGTTTGATTGATAAAAGGCCGGCTTTTGCATTTTCACAGGATTTTACCGCAAGAGCAGGAAGTCTTGGTGAAATGCATGCCAAAAAGATATGCAAAGTAATGGATCTTGCATTGAAAGCCGGAGTGCCCTGCATAGGACTTAATGATTCGGGCGGTGCAAGAATCCAGGAAGGAGTTGATGCTCTTTCCGGTTATGGCCAGATCTTTTACCGCAACTCACTTGCTTCGGGTGTAATACCCCAGATATCAGCTATAATGGGGCCAACAGCAGGTGGGGCGGTTTATTCTCCGGCTATGACAGACTTTATTTTCATGGTAAAAAATACAAGCTATATGTTTATTACAGGGCCTGATGTTATCAAATCGGTTACAGGTGAGCAGATAACCTTTGAAGAGCTTGGCGGAGCGATGACTCACAATGAAAAAAGCGGAGTCGCCCATTTTGCCTGTGAAAATGATACTGATACAATCATGAATATCAAAAAGCTCCTTTCATATCTGCCTGCAAATAATATGGAAGATCCTCCGATAGTTCTTTCAGGCGATGATCCAGCTCGCTTAGCTCCTCAATTGGATGAAATAATTCCTGACAGCACAAATCAGTCTTATGATATGAAGGATATAATAAAATCTATTGTTGATAGCGGAGAATTTTTTGAACCCCATCAATATTATGCCCGTAATATTATAATCTGTTTTGCAAGGCTTAATGGAAGAAGTGTCGGAATAATAGCAAACCAGCCAAATGAAAAAGCCGGATGCCTTGATATAAATGCTTCCGATAAAGCCACAAGATTTATAAGATTTTGCGATGCTTTTAATATTCCACTTCTTACCATTGCAGATGTCCCCGGTTATCTCCCGGGAAGCGACCAGGAATGGAGCGGAATTATCCGTCACGGGGCAAAGCTTCTCTGGAGCTATTCCGAGGCTACAGTTCCCAAGATGTTGCTTGTAACCAGAAAAGATTATGGCGGATCTTATCTTGCAATGTGCTCTAAAGATCTTGGTGCGGATATGGCATTTGCATGGCCTAGTTCCGAAATTGCCGTAATGGGGGCCGCCGGTGCAGCGAATGTAATTCACCGGAAAGAAATCAAAGAGGCCAAAGATCCTGTTGAAAAACGCAAGGAAAAGATAAAAGAATATGAGGATCTGTTTTCCAACCCGTATTGTGCTGCAAGAAGAGGCTATATTGATGCCGTTATCGTGCCAAGTACAACCAGACAGCGTCTCATAGATGCTCTTGAAATAATGTGCACCAAGCGTGAGATAAGACCATCAAAAAAACACGGGAATATTCCTTTGTAATGGAGCCGATTTCAAAATGTTTCAGTTTGGTCAAGCTCAAGGCGGGTGAGAATTTTAACCACAGGAATACATTGAGTATTTCGAGGATTGAAATTTGAGCCCAACGCAGAGATCGGCCAAAATGGGGCGTTTTGAAACTGGCTCAATAGTCTTATTTATCATGCCATAAGTTTCACATTATTAACGGTTGAGGAAATATAATATTATGAAAGTAAGCAAAAAAACTGCTGCAGTAATATCTGCAACAATAATGCATTATATAAGTACCGAAGAACAGGCTTTATCTGCAAAGCAGGCTGCAATGCCAGGTACCGGGACGCAAGCCATGCCCAATGTATGGGGGATAAGCGGCAGACAGGATATTATGCAGATGCGAAGCCTTATGCAGTTCAGGACGTTTAATAAATACAAAGGCTAAGCTACCGGCTAAAGCCGATAGCTTAAGGGTTCAAGGATTCAAGGGGTCAAGTGATCAAGGGGAAACCCCTTTGTTCTTTACACTTGAATCCTGGAATCCTTGAACCCTCGAACCCTTGTTATAAAAAAGGATCGAACCGGAAGTTTTGTAATGATATTCAATTAGGAGAATTATTATATGACCGATCATGATAAAGTTAAAAAAGCGGCCATGAAATACGGAAAAGACAGGCCCAAAGCGAAAAACCCGGTCTCGGTATTGGATTTAAGCCTTCGTGACGGGCATCAGTCTTTGTTTGCCACCAGAGGGCGAACTGAAGATATGATTCCGGTTGCCGAGATGATGGATGAAGTCGGGTTTTGGGCTATGGAAGTATGGGGTGGAGCAACTTTTGATACCATGCATCGTTTTTTGAATGAAGACCCATGGGAAAGAATAAGGACTCTCAAAAGGTATATTAAAAAAACCCCTTTTTCCATGCTCCTTCGCGCCCAGAATCTTGTGGGATACAGAAATTATGCGGATGATGTTGCACGGGCATTTGTTGAAAGAACGGCCGAAAACGGTATGGACATATTCAGGACTTTTGATGCGTTAAATGATTTCCGTAATTTTGAAACGGTTGTTCCCGTTATAAAGAGTTGCGGAAAACATTTTCAGGGCTGTTTATGCTATACCATGACTGAACCCAGGATGGGTGGTGATGTATACAATCTTGCTTATTATGTCAAAAAGGCAAAAGAGCTTGAAAAAATGGGTGCAGACAGTGTTTGCATCAAAGATATGGCCGGTATTATTGCTCCTTATGATGCATATGACCTTGTAAAAGCTTTAAAAGAAGCAATAAAAATTCCTGTACATCTTCACAGCCATTTTACTTCAGGCATGTCTCCCATGTCACATTTAAAAGCTATTGAGGCTGGAGTTGATATTATAGATACCTGCATGACTCCATACGCATACAGGACATCTCATGCCGCAATAGAACCGCTTGTCATGACACTTCTCGGCACAAGCAGGGATACGGGTTTTGACATAAAACATCTTGCAGCAATAAATGAAATCTTAGAAAGAGATATCCTTCCCAAGTACAAACATCTGCTTGATGATTCAAAAGTATCTATCATAGATATCAATGTTCTTCTGCATCAAACTCCGGGCGGAATGCTATCCAATCTGGTGAATCAACTAAAAGAAATGGATGCACTTGACAAGATTGACAAAGTCTATGAAGAATTGCCGAAAGTAAGAAAAGATTTGGGACAAATTCCGCTTGTTACACCTACCAGCCAGATAGTAGGTATTCAGACGGTTAATAATGTATTGTTTGATGATGAAAATGAAAGATATAAAATGATTACCGGTCAGGTGAAAGATCTGTGCTACGGTTTGTATGGTAAAACCGCCATTCCGATAAATAAGGAGCTTCAGCAAAAGGCTCTTAAGGGATATCCTCGCGGTGAAAAACCGATTACATGCAGACCGGCTGAAGTTCTTGAACCTGAACTTGAAAAAGCAAAAGAAGCTGTCAAGGATCTTACCACTGATATTGATGATGTACTCATTTATGCGCTTTATCCGGTTACCGGTAAAAAGTTTTTAAGATGGAAATATGGCAAAGAAGAGCCTCCTGAAGAAGTAAAACCAAGAACCCTTGAGCAGGTAAAGTTAGAGCAGGAAATCATAGCCAAGGCAAAGGCAGGAGAGCTTGTTGAAAAGAAAAACGTTCCAACAAAGGGGGACACATTGCGTAGATTTAATGTTGTTATAGACGGGGAAAATTTTGAAGTTGGAGTTGAAGAAATAGGCGGGGCAGCACCGGTTGTCAATTATATTCAGCAGGTTGCACCTACTGCGCCACAACAGGCAGCACCGCCAAAGCCTGCCGGATCACCTGCCAAAGAAAAAGCTCCTAAGCCAGTTGCAGCAGACGGGGTTACTCTTAATGCACCGATGCCGGGGATGATAATCTCATACTCAAAAGAGGTTGGAGATGAGGTTAAAAAAGGGGATACGATCGTAATACTCGAAGCCATGAAAATGGAAAACGCCCTTCCTGCACCTGCAGACGGAGTAATAAAATCTATAAATTTTAAAAGCGGAGATTCCGTTCCCAAAGACGCTGTTTTGTGTGTAATAGGTTAGTAAATGATGTGCTTTTCACGATGTTATCTTCAAACGATAATTTCGTGAAAAGTCATAATTAAAAATTAACCAGCACATATAAAATATATAGAGACCTTTAGTAAACGCTCCCTTTTGTCCGTTTGGTAAATACGCTTAAAGGCTTGGGCAATATTTTTCAAACTATCTGATATGTTATATATTATAGCTGTTATATTTCGGATAGCTCTTGAGTTTTAGCAAAATCGAACGTTCTTAAAAGATCTCCTATGGTTTAAAAGGAAACTAACATAGTATGAAAATTCATGAATACCAGGCAAAGGAATTATTCAAAAAGTATGGCATTCCTGTTCCGGTGGGAGGCGTTGCATTCAGTCCTGAAGAAGCGGTTAAGGTTTCAGATACGCTTGGTGGTTTTCCGGTTGTTGTAAAGGCACAGATTCATGCCGGCGGACGCGGTAAAGGAGGAGGCGTAAAGCTTGCCAAATCCACTGATGAAACAAGAAGTACAGCAGATAGTATTTTAGGAATGAACCTTGTCACCAATCAGACAGGTCCTGAAGGAAGACTTGTCAAAAAGGTGCTGGTCGAACAGGGACTTAATATCAAAAAAGAACTTTACCTTTCAATTATACCCGATCGGTCTACTGCAAAAATTGTTATTATGGCAAGCGAGGCCGGAGGTATGGATATAGAAGAAGTTTCCGAGAAGACACCGGAAAAAATCATTAAAATTTTTATTGATCCGGTTGCCGGAATTTATCCATATCATTGCCGGAACGCAGCTTACGGACTTAATTTACCTGAAGGCGCGGTAAAAGAATTCACCGGAATGCTAAATAGCCTTTATAAACTTTTTACAGACTATGACTGTTCTCTTCTTGAGATAAATCCTCTTGTGATTACTGCTGAAGATAAGGTTATTGCTCTTGATGCAAAAATAACTTTTGATGATAATGCTCTTTTCCGTCACAAAGACATCATAGAATACAGGGATATTGATGAAGAAGATCCCCTTGAGGTAGAAGCATCCAAATATAATCTGAACTACATCAAAATGGATGGAAATGTAGGAAATATGGTAAATGGTGCTGGGCTTGCGATGGCTACTATGGATATCATAAAGCTTGCAGGAGCCGAGCCTGCCAATTTCCTTGATGTTGGGGGCGGAGCTAGTGCCGAAATGGTTGAAAACGGCTTTAAGATTATACTCGGAGATAAGAATGTAAAAGGAATTTTCATAAATATTTTCGGCGGTATCTTAAGATGCGATGTTCTTGCAGAAGGCGTTGTTCAGGCAGCAAAAAAGACAGGGATATCCGTACCGGTTGTTATCCGTATGGAAGGAACAAATGTGGAAATAGGAAGGAAAATTCTTTCGGATTCAGGACTTAATCTTATTACAGCTGTTGATTTACAGGATGCTGCCAATAAAGTGGCCGGTATTGTAAACTCATGATTTGTAAGCTTACTGTGAATTGTTAATGGTAAGGTTTTATTTATTTTTAGCGTGGTTATGCTATTTTATATAGTTTTACATATAAGCGAGGTAACATAAAGTGAGTATTTTTGTTGATAAGAATACACGGCTTGTTGTTCAGGGTGTTACAGGAAAAGAAGGGCAATTTCATACGCGTCAGTGTGTTGCTTATGGAACCAATGTTGTTGCAGGAGTTACCCCCGGAAAAGGGGGCCAGAAAATGGATGAAGTGCCTGTTTTTAACACAGTAAATGAAGCAGTGGAAAAAACAGGAGCTAACTGCAGCATGATTTTTGTGCCTCCTCCTTTTACATCAGATGCAATTATGGAAGCAACAGATGCTGGCATTCCTTTGATTGTGGTGATTACCGAAGGGATTCCGGTTATGAATATGATGAAAGTTAAAAATTATATTTCAGGCAAAAAAAGCCGCATAATAGGGCCGAATTGCCCCGGAATAATCACACCGGGAGAGTGTAAGGTTGGAATTATGCCAGGACATATCCATCAACCGGGTGGACCTATAGGGGTTGTATCAAGGTCAGGAACTCTCACATATGAAGTTGTTCATCAGCTGACACAAAAAGGGATAGGCCAGACTACCTGCATAGGTATCGGAGGTGATCCGGTAAATGGAACAAGTTTTATAGATTGCCTTGAAGCTTTCCAAAACGATCCCCAAACCAAAGGAATTGTTATGGTTGGAGAAATTGGCGGTACCGCTGAGGAAGAAGCCTCGGAATTTATTTCAAAAAATCTAACAAAACCTGTCATAGGTTTTATAGCAGGGCTAACGGCTCCGCCGGGGCGGCGGATGGGACATGCGGGCGCAATTATAAGCGGTAATAGTGGAACTGCCCAGGGAAAAATCGAAGCAATGAAGAAAAGCGGAATACATATATGTGAGAATCTCGGCACTCTTGGTGATTTGTGTGTTTCGGTATTCAAGGGTGTATGAACATTTATTGCTCAATAATTTATACCTTATGGAGTCAAACTTTTTCCGGGAATAAAATTCTTGACAAGAAAGTCTTGACCGAAGTAATAGCTTGTAAAATAGTGAGACTTTTGGATAATACTTCGTATTTATTAACCGATGAATTGAGAAGGGAATAGAATCATGGATTATTCGACTTTAACTTTCAATAAAGAAAACGGTATCGGAACAATTACCTTAAACCGTCCCAAACAGAAAAACGCTATTAATGGTCAAATGATAGAGGAATTATCAGACCTGGTAAAAGCGATTTCTACAGATGATGAAGTAAAGGTAGTGGTTTTAACCGGAGGAAATGAATATTTTGCAGCCGGTGCGGATATAAACCTTGTACAAAGTGTTAACTCACCGATGCAAGCGTATGACTTCAGCCGTACAAGTCCTATTTCAGATTTAGATAAGCTTGAAAAACCATCTATAGCAGCTATTAGTGGTTTTTGTTTGGGCGGTGGGCTTGAACTGGCGCTTGCTTGCGATTTAAGAATTGCCTCCGATACTTCGTTACTGGGACAACCTGAAATCAACCTGGGAATTATTCCCGGATCAGGCGGAACGCAAAGATTAACAAGAATTGTAGGTATAGCTAAAGCCAAGGAATTGCTTTACACGGGAGATATAATAAATGCTGCTGAAGCTCTTCGTATAAATCTTGTAAATAAAGTAGTTCCTGTAGATAGCCTATCTGATGAAGTTAATAAGATGGCAAAAAAAATGGCCTCCAAACCTGCTATGGCTTTGAAGATTACCAAGGCGGTTGTTAATGCCGGAATCAACATGGATCTGGAATCGGCATTAAAAATGGAGTCTCAATCATTTGCACTGCTTTTTTCCACCGAAGATAAAACAGAGGGTGTTGCGGCTTTTCTTGAAAAAAGAAAACCGAATTTTAAAGGGAAATAATTTTTTGTATCAAATTTGCTTTGTCCTATAATTGTGATGGGATCATCGTGTAAATTTGATTTTTGAGAATTCAATAAGCATGAAATACAGGAGGAAATATGGATTTAGGAATTAAAGATAAAGTAGCATTAGTTACCGGATCAGGCGGAGGTCTTGGCCGCATAGTTTCTTTAAAATTGGCTCAGGAAGGATGTAAATTAGTTATCGCCGATGTTAAAAAGGAAGGTGTCGATAAGGTTGTTGAAGAAATTAAAGCCTTAGGTGCTGAAGCTATCGGTTATGAATGTGATATCACCAAACCGGAAAAACTGGAAGAAATGCTTAAGGATATTACATCCAAATGGAAAGCGGTTGATATTCTAGTTAACAATGCCGCAGTCTTAGATAATATGGCTCCGATTGATAAGATGAAAGACAGCTTATGGTTAAGAGATATAGCTGTTAACCTTACAGGAACTTATTATGTGACCAAGGCCTGTTTTTCCGGCATGAAAGCCCAGAACTGGGGTCGTATAGTAACTATGTCTTCGGTTGCCGGGGCTTTGGGCGGATTTGGCCAAGCAAGTTATTCGGCTTCTAAAAGCGGTGTTACCGGTCTTATGAGGACAGTAGCTCTGGAAGGCGGAAGAAATAATATTACCGCCAACAGCATTGTGGCTGGTATTATCGCAACAGAAATCTATCCAACTATCCGTGAGGACATGAGAAAAAGACTGGAAAAACGAACTGTATTTCTGCGACCCGCAAACCCTGATGAAATCGCCGATTCAATAGTTTACCTTTGCTCAGAAAGAGCAAGCTATGTTACTGGTACTGAAATGTATCTGACGGGTGGAATCCATCTTTTTACATTTTAACTGTTTTACCTGTTTTCTTCAAACGGCGGGAGAGAGAAAACCTTTCCCGCCGGATAAAAAACCCGCATTTAACTTTTTATTAACCCATTTGCTTTTTACAAAATTTCTAACTGCATTTTTTTGATCTCCTGCTGTTGTTTCTGCTTACTGTGCCGGAAAGCCAATCCGGTTAATTTATGATATTTAGTACATTATACCATATGCTATATAGCCGATTCCGGCATATCATAAAAATGCTATTTATATTGTATATTTTCAGGCATAAGTATATTTATCACACTGATATTATTATCATTTAAATATTGGCATGATTTAAGCATAGATACATTGGTTGGAATAAGTTTTTAATATATTTATGTTCTTAAAAATGTACGTTTTTAGCCTGACATTATAATGTCATAACGGCCATATTTTTACTGTTGATATATATATTTTGCCGTTTGCTAAATGTGGCAAAAAAAATTAGTTAATCAAAAAAACAACCTGAAAGGAGAGGAAATTATGTCAAAATATGATGTAATAGTAGCAGGAGGGGGCCATAACGGATTAATGGCCGGGTCTTATCTTGCGAAAGCAGGGCTTAATGT
>JAHITX010000141.1 GCA_018817425.1 Pseudomonadota bacterium | reverse complement strand
CAAAGTTTACTCCTGCAAACTTATCAGGAGTGATATATTTCAGCCCGAATTTGGATAATAATCCAAGCTCATCATTTTGTATCAGAGGATTCGGATAAATCAGGCCATGCCAGGTAGAGCAAACATCATGTTTGAATCCGGGCACTGTTATTTCATCGGTAAATACTCCGCCACCTACCTTATTTCTGCTTTCAATCACACATACTTTAACACCCGCCTTTGCAAGATATGAAGCAGCTATTAAACCATTATGACCTGCACCAACAACTACTACATCATATTTCTCCGTCATTTTTATAAGCTCCTTTTGTTTATAGTGTTTGTATATGAAAACCTTTGTAAGATATAATTTTGATGGACTTGTAAAAAGTTACCAAACCGTCATACCTGCGAAAGCAGGTACCCAGAATAAATTAATTCTAATGGATATCGGATCGGATCCGACATGATAAAACAGGACATTATCAACTTTTTAAGAGCTTATCAATATTAATATTGCCGAGAAGCATTATTGTCAATTTTCTACAGACTTCTGCCAACATGGTACTGTCAACCACCGCTAAATCCAAATGGGTCCTTATCTGCGATCATTGAATCTGTACCTTGAGCGAATGTCTCCATTGCAGCAGATATAGCAGCAAAGCCGCCCCCAAGAATAAGTACATCCGTATCATATACTTCATAAACCGGCTCGGGAACAGCAAAGGTATTCCCAGAAATCTGAATTTCTTTTGCCTTATCTGGCAGTATATCCGGCATCAACTACAAGTATGTGACCGGTAACATAATCAGATGCCCTGGAAGCCAGATAAACGGCTGTACCCTTTAAATCATCCGGTACACCCACGCCATGCATCGGTACAGTGGGCGCCAGCAATTTTACAGCCTCATCCCAGGCATCAGCTCCTCCGAGTTCTGTCCTGAAAAATCCCGGAGCAATGGCATTAACATTTATTCCATATGAAGCATATTCGATAGCCATTTCCCGGGTAAGATTTGAAATCGCACCTTTTGATGCGCAATAGGCAGGAGTCGGAAATAAAGCGCTTCCTACTTGACCAAACATAGAACTGATGTTGATTATTTTGCCGCTTTTTTGCTTTACCATCTGCCTTGCAGCTTCTCTTGCACAGAGAAATACCCCGGTAATGTTTGTAGTCATTATATCATTCCAGTCTGCCAGTTCATATTCATGAATCGGCAGAGGTTTGCCAGCTATTCCCGCGTTGTTGAATATTATATCTAATTTTCCGAACTTCTTTATAGTTTCTGAAACCATGCGTTGAACATCATCTTCCTTGCGAACATCAGCGGGTATTACAAAAGCCGTGCCACCAAGTTTTTTTATTGTTTCCGCTACACTAGCTAAACGATCTTCACGACGGGCAACACACACTACATATGCTCCTGCCTCAGCCATAGCCTCGGCAAAAGCTGCTCCCAAACCGCTGCTTGCCCCGGTCACAATGGCTACTTTTCCCGTTAGGTCAAATAAATCATTTACATTCATCACTTATCTCCTTTATAGGGTAAATTTAATGAGCCAGTTTCAAAACGCCCCATTTCGGCCGATCTTAAGCGTTGGGCTCAAATTTAACTCCTCGAAATACTTAATGTATTCCTGTTGTTAAAAGTTATTTCCGAACAAAGCGGAAAAATAGATGCGATGCTTGAAAGAAAACTAAATGTATCATCTGCCGAATTAGCTAATTTTATGAAAAACAATACCATACACCAAAGAGCGGTTCTTTATAAGCGGCATAAAAATAAAAATATTGCTGCGGCATTGTCAAAAGGTTTATAATAAAATTAACAGAAAAGGATGATAAGGCAATAGTTTATTCCTTCAGTTGATATAGCACAATAGTTTAGCCGGAATTACCCGATGATTACAAAAAAGATAAATATATAAAAAATTGTTACCAGCACTGTGATAGCAATGAGGAAAACCTATGAAGCTATACCGCAACTTTACCTCACAGGAAGAGATTGACTACCAGTATAACGTGGCAGTATCGGAGCCGGATATACAGCCTTACGTAGAGATGTTTATCGGTGGCAGTGAAAAAGCCCGCAAAGAGCTGGACTGTATATTGGATGTACGTTTCGGACCCACAGTTGATGAAACAGTAGATATTTTTCCGGCCAAACAGCCTGATGCGCCAATTATTGTTTATATCCATGGAGGATATTGGCACAGTTTGAGCAGCAAGGAATTCAGTGTTGTCGCAACAGGGCCTAATGCTCACGGTTTCACTGTAGTATTACCTAACTACTCCCTATGTCCCAAAGTTACTATTACCGAAATTACCCGGCAAAACCGGGCCTTCATAGCGTGGTTGTATCGTAAAGCCCGTAAATTCAGCGGCAATCCTGAGCGCATCTTCGTATGCGGTCATTCTGCCGGTGGCCATCAAGTCGGTATGCTATCAGCAACTGATTGGTCAGGAGAGTATGGACTCCCTGAAAATATTATCAAGGGGGGAATACCGATAAGCGGGCTTTTCGATTTATTACCTTTTCGATACTCCTGGTTGCAACCTAAACTACAGCTTTCTTGTGAAGTCATTCAACAGCAAAGCCCTTTGTTTAATATTCCTGCTAAAGGGCCTCCTTTGTTAATATCTGTTGGAGAAAAGGAATCTGCTGAATTTCACCGGCAAGCAGCAGACTATCTGACGGCCTGGCGGGCACAGAATTTATGCGGTGAGCTATTTGTTCAGCCCAACAAGAACCATTTTACTTCAATCGAAGGATTGATTGATGCAAACAGCACTTTTTGCCAATCCATGATCGATTTCACGAAAGAATGTGAGAAACAATGAAGAAAATAAAACAAAATTCTTTTAATTCATTCATAAAATGTAGATACGCCTGTTTTTTTAAACAGAAAGGGTAGGGTGCTCAAGCTGGATGAAGTCAAAGCCTATCATATGTCAAAGCCTATCATATCCAGATGGTATTGGAATTAACCAAAGGAAAAATTAACGGCCCCAAAGGTGCTGCCGATCTTCTTGGCATTCATAAAAGCACCTTAAGAAGCAGAATGGATATGCTTGGGATTGACTATGGGCGAAAAAATAAGCCAGTGGATCTTTAATTTTACATAATCAAAAGAAGATATCACTCATATCAATATATTCAATAAGATAATGAGCATAAAAGCAGTATTTATGCCACGGATTCAGGGTTTCTTTATCTCTCTGATGCCTCTTGAGCACTGTTATTGCCTGCTATACGACCCCAAGATTTAAAATTTAGCAGACATCTATATTTTCTTCTCATTTGTTTAATGTAAGCATAATATTTTTAGATGGGTACTTTAAAAGTT
>JAHITX010000140.1 GCA_018817425.1 Pseudomonadota bacterium | reverse complement strand
TGGGTGCTCGGGAAGAGATTTACTTCCTTCATCCTTGCAGGGCTTGCTCTGGCATTGATGTTAAGATAGTCCCACCTGACTAAAGCTTAGCCGGCAGGTCAGTAGTGAAATCCGCAGGTAAACCCGGTAACGGGAGTCTGGGTATAAATGGGACGCTGTAAGGTTTTTAAGTTCATATAGCACCTCTTGCCAATCTATCTTTCAGATTTAAAAGTTAAACCTTAAATCCTAACAGCGTCCCTTTTCTACCCCAACAGGAATAGGACGGGATGAGGGAATGAATTGATATTCTATATTTCCAGACGTATCCCAATTTCAATTACCTGATCAACAGGAAGACTGAAAAAAGTGCTGACATTGGCAGCATTGCGCGACATAAAAACAAACAAACCTGCCCGCCATTTTGTCATACCTGGTTTTTCACTGATGATCAGATTTTCACGACCGATATAAAAACTTGTTTTTTCAGGAGTAAGATCCAGGCCTTGCCCACATGCCAATGACAGCACCGTATTTAACTGAGGATCTTCCATGAATCCGTATCTGGCTTCGATGCGATAAAATCCTCCTCCCAGTTTTTCGGTCTTGACCTTTTCAAGATTAGGTACTTTAGGAATATCTTCCGCCCGAAAATGCAGCAAAACTGTCCTGGTATGCACAATCTTATTGTGTTTTACGTTTTTTATCAAAGCCAAGGGTACGATATGTCGGTTTCCGGTTAAAAAGACCGCGTCTCCTTCTATTCTCTTTGGTGGGTGGCTTGATAGATCTACAATATATTGATGAACCGGCGGCATGATTTTACGCAATTGTTCTGCAAGGAGCTTTCGTCCTTTTGCCCATGTGAGCATCATGGTGAAAAATAATAAACCAATTACAAGTGGAAACCATGCGCCATGAAGTATTTTACTTATGTTTGCGGCAAAAAACGGTATATCCACCATAAAAAACAGACCGGCCAGTAATGCAGACGACCAAACAGGCCAATTCCATTGTTTGATGCTTACAATAAAAAACAGTATTGTTGTAATCAGCATAGTGGATGTAACCGCCACCCCATATGCGGCTGCAAGTTTGCTGGAGGATTGAAACCCGATAACCAGAGCTATTGTACATACCATAAGCATCCAATTGACCGAAGCAACATATATCTGGCCAATTTGAGTAGGGGAGGTATGCTGAATATTTAAACGCGGCAGGTATCCTAACTGAATTGCCTGACGGGTGAGAGAAAAGGCGCCGCTGATAACAGCCTGGGAAGCAATTATTGTGGCAAGGGTTGACAGCAAAACTGTAGGAATCATAGCCCATGATGGAACCATGGCATAAAACGGGTGATTTGCAACTTCAGGGTTAGCAATAAGCAGAGCACCTTGTCCGAAATAATTCAATACCAGGGCAGGAAAAACCAGGCTAAACCAGGTCAGTCGTATAGGTTTGGTGCCGAAATGTCCCATATCTGCATACAAGGCTTCGGTTCCTGTTACCACCAAAAAAACCGCTCCTAAAACCACAAATCCATGCATCTTGTTTATAATGAAAAACCGGAAGGCATGCCAGGGAAAAATTGCAGATAAAATCTGAGGATTGTGTATAATTTGCAGCACACCTGTAATGGCCAGAAAGCATAACCAGATCAGTATTACAGGCCCGAAAAGGCCACCAACCCGTGCCGTGCCGCGGCGCTGGATTAAAAAAAGAGCCGAAAGGATTACAATAGTAAGAGGAATTACATAAGAATCAAATACCGGGGTAATTATTCTTATTCCTTCCACAGCGCTTAAAACGGAAATAGCGGGTGTAATCATGCCATCACCGTATAAAAGACAAGCAGCAAATAAACCCAGAGTAACAATTCCAAGTCTTCTCCTGCTTTCAGAACGAGGATTATTCCCGCGAATCAGTGCGGTTAAAGCAATAACACCGCCTTCCCCACGGTTGTCAGCACGAAAAACGAATAGCAAATACTTCAAACCGACAATCAATACAAGGGCCCAGAACATTAAAGATAGTATTCCCATCACATTGGTTTGATTGACGCCAATTCCATATTCGCCATGAAAACACTCACGAAGAGCATATATAGGACTCGTTGCAATATCACCAAAAACCACTCCCAATGCAGCAAGTGACAACCTCAGCAAGCGAGTTTTATTATCAGTTTTGGTGCAGTTGTTTTTTTGTTTAATCAGGGGTGTTTTATCGGTACTTTCATTAGAAGTTGTCAATGTTATTTTACCCTTCTTCTATTTCACTGTCAAAACCCAGATCGTCTATCATATGCTTTGCTTCTTTGGCTGTTTGCCCTGAGGTTGTAAGATATCCTGCAACAAAAATAGAATTAGCTGCATATAAAGCAAGTGGCATTAAACTGCGAAGATGATATTCACGTCCGCCTGCAGCACGTATTTCTTTATCAGGATTAAGAAACCTGGCAAGACATAAAATTTTAAGACAGCGCTGTGGTGTAAGGTTTTGTGTTTGGTCTTCAAAAGGTGTTCCTTTTATGGGAACAAGAAAATTAATGGGAATGGATTCGGCGTTTATTTCGCGTAAAGTTAAAAGCAGATCAATGATATCTTCATCTGTTTCTCCCTGTCCGACAATCCCGCCGGAACACACTTCCAGTCCGGCTTTGCGGCATGTGTTTATTGTATTAAGTCTATCCTCGTATGAATGAGTTGTACACATCAGAGGATGGAAACGTTTGCTGGTGTTAAGATTATGATTAACACGGTCAAGTCCGGCATCTTTTAGCTTTTCAGCTTTTTCCATGCTTAAAAAACCGGTAGAGCAGCAAAGGGAGATATCCGATTTGGTTTTTATAGTACGAATAATATCGCAAAGTGCATCAATTTCATTATCGGATGGCCCGGTTCCGCTAAGTGCCATACAGTAACGCTTTGCATTTAATTTTGCTGCTTTTAAAGCTTCACCAACCAGTTTGTCTTTAGGCATCAAAGGGTATTTTTTAATATCGGCTTCTGATATTTTTGATTGTGAGCAGTAATGGCAATCTTCTTTGCACAATCCGCTTTTTGCATTTGTTAGCAACTGAATGTGAACAATGTTTTTAAAATAATGATAACGGACTGTATAAGCCGAATCAAGAAGAGCCAGCATTTTAATATCAGGGCAGGTTAATACCTTGCGGCATTGTTCGCGGTTAAGTATTTTGCCTGAAAGCGATATTTCGGAAAATTCGTTAAAGTCAGGGTATAGTGAATTCATAATTTATCTCCATAAATATTTGCAATCTTTTTAATAAACGGGGCCTTTTTCTCTATAAAAGCATCCGGAGTATCTTTATTAAAATCATACATGGGAATATGCCCAAGATAAGCTACCTTGCTCAATCCGGCTATAATCTCGGGGCTGGTGGCAGCTGCCTCATCATCTTTTTCTTTGTGGCCGTTAGTCAGAAATCCTGTTATAGGAATGCCTCTGTTTTTCAAAGCACTGATTGTAAGCAATGTATGATTGATGGTTCCAAGTGATGGTCTGCTAACAATAAGAGCAGAAAGCTTAAATTCAGCAATCAGGTCAAGAACCAGATAATTCTTTTTTAAAGGAACCATCACACCGCCAATACCTTCTACTACCATTGCGGTATGCTGTTTTTCCAAAAGGGCAAAAGCTTTTTTGATTTTCACAAGATTTACAGGTTTTTTCTCAAGTTGTGCGGCAGCCATAGGTGCAAGAGGTTTCTGATAACGAAGTGGGCAATGAAGATCTTGCTCCATTTTAACTCCAGTGAATTTTTCTATAAACAAGAGATCTTCTGCAACCAAAATGCTATTTTCAGTTTCACATCCGCTTGCAACAGGCTTAAAATAACAGGCATTAGTTTTTTGTTTAAGCAAAGCTTTTAACAAAAGAGCCGAAGTAAAAGTTTTTCCAACTTCAGTATCTGTAGCTGTAATAAAAATTCCTTTTATATGTTGTTTCATACGATCAACTTCCTGCTTTATAATATGTCTCAATAGCCCATAACAGACCTTCAATATCTTCTTTAGTATGTAAAGCGCTAAGACTTATTCTAAGACAGCTTTCTCCCGGCATAACTGTAGGCGGCCTTATTGGCGGAACATAAAATCCTTTATCCCAGAGATATTGTGCTATTAAAAGTGTTTCTGAAACATCTCCAATTACTATCGGTAAAATCGGTGCAGGGATTGAATAAACCGGAAATCCCAGACGCATAAGGCCATCTCTTAAATAATTTATAAGATCGAAAAGTTTTATCCTTAAAGTTGAGTCTTTTTGAACGATTCTGATTGCTTCGCAATTTGAAGCAAGAACCGAAGGGGGCAGGGCGGTTGAGTAAATAATTGATCTGGCGTGATTAGTAATAAAATCTACAAGCAAATCCGAGCCTGCCACAAAACCTCCAAGACCTCCCAAAGCCTTGCTGAAAGTGCCGACCTGAATTATTCCCGGCTCATTTATATTATAATAATCAAGAGTACCTCCGCCGTGAGTTCCCATTACACCTGTTCCATGCGCATCATCTATTATAAGAAGTGCTTCGTAATCTTTGCATATTTGATAAAGCTGGGGGATCGGGGCAAGTTCTCCCGTCATGCTGAATACTCCATCTGTTACAACGATTGCTTTTTTACCCTTAACAGAGTTATTCAGATAATGTTTAACATATTCAAAATCGCAGTGAGGATATGTTTCTATCTTGGCTTTTGTAAGTTTACATGCATCGATAATACTTGCATGGTTTAATGCATCGCTTAATATTAAATCGCCTTCTTGTGCAAGACTTGAAATCACTCCGGCATTGGTGCTGTATCCGCTTGCGAAAACAAGGGCTGATTCGTATTTTTTAAAGCCGGCAATTTCTTCTTCAAGGTTTTTATATAGTAAAGAGTTTCCTGAAATAAGCCGCGATGCTCCGGAGCCGGTACCCCAGGTCATTAAAGCTTTGGCTGCCGCTTCTTTCATGCGCAAATCATTTGCAAGCCCCAGGTAGTCATTTGAAGAAAACAGTATAATACTTTTGTTGTTAATTGTAAGTTGTTTTGAAACAGGGGAATCAATGAAACGAAGTTTTCTGTAAAGACCTTTTGCTTTAAGATCATCTAATGATTCCGACATAAAACCTGACCATAAATCGGGATAAATATTTTTCTTCAATGAATTCATTTGCAGATTTTGAGAATGGATTTTTTTACAGATTCGATCATATGCATAATCTCATCGGAAGTTATAGACAATGGAGGCATAAATACTATTACATCGCCAAGATTTCTTAAGATGACTCCATGGTTTCTGATATCTAAACATATATTATGCCCGATTCTTCTGTCTAAGGGGAAAGGGCTTTGTTTACTTTTATCTTTAAAAATCTCAACTCCCGCCATAAGACCGCACTGTCTAACATCTCCAACAAAATCAAGTTTTAAAAGCGATTCTAATCCGTCTTTTAATGTTTTTATTTTAGCCGGCAGTTTTTCAAGTGTTTGATCCTTTTTAAAGATTTCAAGACTTGCTATGGCAGCGGCACAGGCCAGAGGATTGCCTGTAAAAGTATGCCCGTGAAAAAAGTTTTTCAACTCAGCATAATCACTCCAGAAAGCATTAAATACTTTATCATTGGCTAATGTTGCCGCCAGAGGAAGATATCCTCCGGTCAGTCCTTTTCCAAGGCAAAGAATGTCAGGCTCAACATTTTCCTTCTCACAGGCAAACATTGTGCCTGTATGTCCAAAACCGACAGCAACTTCATCTGCAATTAGAAGCACATCGTATTGACGGCAGTATTCCCATACTTTCTTAAGATACCCGGCTGGAAAAGGCAGCATGCCGCCTGCGCCCTGCATAAGCGGCTCTATGATGAATGCTGCAATTTTTTCATGATGTTTTTCAAGAAGTTTTTTTACTTCATCAGCACACAACCCGGCACCCTCATCAAACGGGATTTTATTTCTCTTGCAGTATAGATAAGGCGATGGCGCTTTATGGGATTTAAAAAGAAGCGGGGAGTAAATTTCATGAAAAAGTTCAATTCCTCCAACACTGACGGCACCTATCGTATCGCCATGATATCCTTCTTCAAGACATATAAATCCGGTTTTCTCTTTCTTTCCGGAATTTTGCCAGTATTGAAAAGCCATTTTTATAGCAATTTCAACAGCGGTTGAGCCGCTTTCCGAATAAAATACCCAATTAAGATTTTTGGGTGCTATCTCTGAAAGTTGCTTTGCCAGAATAACTGCATTGGGATGTGTAAGGCCAAGAAGCGTTGAGTGAGATATCTTTTTAAGCTGATCAGTTATAGCCTGATTAATTTCTTCCCGACCATGCCCGTGAATATTTGCCCAAAGGGAAGATACACCGTCTAAATAACGATTTCCATCAATATCTATTAAATAATTTCCCTGACCTTTGTCTATTACAAGAGGTTCGCTTTGATCCCATTCTTTCATCTGGGTGAAAGGATGCCAAAGGTGGTTTTTATCATTATCGAGTAGTTCTTTTTTATCCAACATATTTATATTAACCTTGTTATTGAAAGCAATCACCACATAGTATTTTTTGCAAAGTACCGTCTTTAAGTTTTAAAATTAAAGATCCGTTTTCGTCAATATCTACAGCAATACCTTCGTGGGTATCACTGGTTGTTACAATTTTAACCGGCTGGTTTAAAGTCATTGTATAAAGTTTCCACTGAGGGATAATATTATCAAGAGATTCCGTGTTCAGCCTGGTTTCAAATTCATCCAGAAATAATGAAAGAAGTTCTTTTCGTAAAAATTCTTTTCCTTTCAAAATTTTGAGCGAAGTGGCCCCCGGTTCTTCAAGTGAAGGATCATTGTTTACATTAACACCAATACCAATGTTTATAAAAGAAACCATTTCGGCTTCTGCTTCCATTTCTGAAAGCATCCCGCAAAGCTTTTTGCCTCCAACAAGAATATCATTTGGCCATTTGACCTTGGCGTCTATGTCATATAATTTGCGTAATATCTGAACCAGCACCACAGATGCAAGAAAGGTTATGCGTGAAGCAAGCATTGCAGGTATTTCGGGCCTGAGAACCAAGGTAAAATACAGACCGCCCTCATTGGAATACCAGATGCGATTTAA
This sequence comes from Pseudomonadota bacterium, assembly GCA_018817425.1. Lineage (NCBI taxonomy): Bacteria > Pseudomonadati > Pseudomonadota > Pseudomonadota bacterium. The sequence continues at coordinate 7,580 of JAHITX010000140.1, read as the reverse complement.
GCGACCCCGGCCTTTTTTCTGCTTTCCTGCAATTACAACCGTAAAATGCGGACAACTTTTCCTGGCAAGATTTCTTGCTATATCCATTGTTGAAGATGTTTCGGGAATATAGTGGATGCTTGATTCTCTTTCCGGAAACTCCCAGGGGAAAAGAGCATCGGGTGAACTTTCAATCATGTAACCTTTTGGGCCTGCAACAATGTTATAGCCTGATTCCTGAAGAGAGCGAATATGTTTCCATACAGAAACCCTTGATATTCCATGATCTGTACTCAATTCTTCACCGGACACGATTTTATTGTCCGATCGCAAAATTTTTAATATCTGGCTTTTCATTATTTATGCCTTTTCGTTAACCATTATTAACGGGGAGGTTAACGAAAAGGCGATTATATGTCAATATCAAATTGTTTAGAGCTGGTAAATCAAGGTAAGTAAATAGTGGGGTAATCAAGGAAGGGCTTGCTTTGCTCAACACTGGAGCGGATCGGATCAAACCGACTCTAACCATAACAAAGAAATGTCGTATGCGGGGCGGGAGACAAAACGGTGTCCGAGTGAGTGCAGACTGACAGTCATTTAAAAAAGAGACTATCTTTTTTAATAGGGGGGTGTTTTTTCTCTTGACGAACCCTTTAATGGGTGACCCCGATAGTTCTTCATCGGGCTGCAACGTCCGATGTTATCAGGCAGAAGATCAATAGTTTGTAAGCCTAAGTTTTTAATTCCATTTCAGATATTAACTATAAAACTAAAGGGCGTCAAAACTCCCCTTCATGGTCAAAACTGAGATGTATTAACTCTGCTTTTTTCTTCTCAATGCAAATAGACCAGTTAGTCCAGAGCCGAGGAGCCAGACAGCGCCGGGAATCGGGACGGGGCGCAATGTAAAGCTCTCGAACTGATCAACGAAATTTACCTGCCATCCGATGCCCGTATCAGCGTCAATATCCCCCCACGAACTAAAACTGATGTAGGTGTCCGAATCCAGAGCCGGCAGATGAAGATCGTCCTCTGAAGTGGGAACGGAAAGCGGAAGTCCATAGAGTTCGTTTGGCGGTGTAATATCCCGAAGATTCATCGTTATGTCTTCGTCCCCGTACGAGAAGGGAAACTCAGTATCGGCGAAGTCGTCGTAGGAGTTGATTCTCCATTGCACTTGCTGCCATCTGTCGTCACTACCAGGAGACAGAGGGCCTTCGGACATATACAGCCCGCCCTCCGTCAGCGTATTGAGTTCGGAACTTAGTCGCCATTGTTGACCGTTGATGCTAACACTGGCGGAAAAAAAACCCGGATAAAAGTCTTGGTTTATTCCATACAAGTAATTTTTCGTATCGCCGTTTGAGTCAATGATTTGATTAGGAGTTGTGTTGGTCACTTCGTACTCGAATACGATGGTCGCAAGATCACCGGCGTTCACATTCATTCCCGACGGAAGTGGTATTGGATTAGACCCACCACTCCCAACTGTCCAGGTGTAGGAGTGGACTCTGTCTACTAGGATAGAAGCTTCCAACCGATATAAGGAAGCATTTGCTTCGTCATGTAATGCTGCAATACCAATGATTACTAATCCTACCATTAACCCTACCAGTTTCTTCTTCATTATTGCCTCCTATAATTTTATTATACCCTGTTATTACACAGGAAAATCGATTAATACAGAATCACCATTCACAAAGTCTTACAGAATATAATTCAGAATAAATTGCTCCTTTCATATAAATTATCATATAAATTATCATATAAATTATCTTGACAAATTTCTTTCATTTCACCTCCTTTGATGATGCGTCCTGAGCCCACCCCGGCGTTGATCAGGTTGGGGCAAATGAAGTCAAGTCTATATTTGACCTTTGATTACTTTTTCTTTTAATGTTTGAATCTCTTTTCTTAATTTCCTGTCTGTTTTTGTCATACATCCAATTTTTTGGATAATGCTGCTTACTGTGCTGTATGTGTTTATATGAAATACTTCTTTTATACTGTTTAGATCATCTCCACGTATTTGACGCAATAAGTAGGTTGCAATATTTCGAGGCTTAATAAATAATCCTCGCCGGGAAATCAATAAATCGTCAAAGACAACTTTGTAATACTCGCAAACAATGCTGATAATTATATCAGGCAAGCGGCCCTGCTTTTTAGGCGTAATCATTTCAAACTGGAGTCTGAAGAAGAATATGGTAGTGATTGGACATCAAACAATAGGCTGCGATATTGACCTTCCATAGTTCTGTTGCTTCAATTAAAAGGTCTATAAAAAGACCGTAATCCTGCTTATCTGAAAAAATGGATTCAGACCTCCGCCCCCGGTTCATAAGGCGATTTTGCCGATTGAAAATGAAAGGGCAGGGACGCGATGTTCCGTCTTCCGGTGACTACTTTTTCTTTCTTCTGGCTCTGATGCCGGCCAAACCTGCTATGCCGGTGCCAAAAAGGAAAATGGTTGCTGGCACTGGTACCGGTTGAGCATCTATAGTAAGATTTACTCCTGTAAACCAAGACCACGTGTTGGGATTTATTTCAGTTAACTCTAATGTGACAATGTCACCGGAATTAACATTAAGAATTCCACTGTCGTTTATTAGCATAGGGTTACTTCGGTCATAAATATCATACCCGCCTACTGTTCCGGAATTTAACAGATCGTCATTAAGGTAAAGTTCCCAGTGTGTAGATCTGTCTACTTCCCATCCACCCCACCATATATTACCGGATATTGCGATAGTCCCATCTATTGGGCTTGTCCAAATGACATTGGCTGGGTCTTGTGATGTTGAACCTGTATGACTTGTTGGATGTACTGCAATATCTCCAGCAAGAAAATCGTAAGAATCGTTCTGAAACTTGAGCCAAACAGGAACATGGTTCATACCAGGGTATTGCGCTAATGCCCATGCCTTCTGATTGGAACCATCAGCATAATAATCATCTTGTAAGGGCAAAACAACATCCCCCTGTCTGTAAGTCCAAACACCATTGGGATTAAGTAAATTACTCCAATCATTCTTGAGATCGTAAGTCGCAGCATAGCCGATGCCAGGTAAGTATATTGCTAAAATCATTAACAAAGTAAAAACCCACCCACCCTTTGCCAATCCTACTAAAAGTTTATTCTTCATTTTTATTTCTCCTTTTTGCTTGCGTCCAGCGAGCCCATCCCGCCGAACGTTAGCACTTTGAGGCTGTAAGGGAAACGTGCCTTCGCAAGTGCCGCGTTTATATGAAAACTTGGTAAGAGCCAAGCGCCTCGGCACTTTCGGTCCTTACCAGTGCGTTGTTATGGTTTATTTCCTTTTACTCATAAAATATTTGTACAATCATCAATATGGCGACCATGCTTATAATGGCCTTCTTATTTAATTAACCCCAATATCCTCCTTAATGGGTAACGAGGATATTATTTTTCAGAGAGTGTCCATGGCTTTGTGAAGTAGGTTTCACGCACCTCAGATGCTTTTGAAGAAGCCCAATTTTCCAGCCCCATTTTATTAATTAAACACAGATTGAAAACTTTCATGTTATGGGGAAGTTCGGTTGATTTGTCAGCATAGGGATGTAAATGATCACAAGGGAACTGATCACAATCCCCGCAAAAATTCAAGTTTTTGCTTTTGGAGCATTCATATGCTGCACAGCGGTGTTCTTCACCGAAAGCCATTTTTTGTAATGGTATCCTGCCATTGTGATTGCGGCATCCATTGCATAGCATTATTTCAACAGGCATGTTGTATTTTTTGGATAGTTGTTCCTCTGTAATTTTTGCTTCTTGGTTTTCATTAGCTAAATAAAAGTGACAGTTGAAGCAGTCTAATCCACAGGGTGCTGTCATTTGAAAGTAATCCATAGATAAACCTCCTTTAATTTTTAAAATCAACCTCTTGAAATTTGCACTTAAGCGGTCGCGGTTTTTTGCGATCCTTTGCAAGAGCATCATTGGTGCGAGCATTTCGTTTGTTGGAATTAAGTAAGCTGTCCCCCGGAACTCTTCTCCTTCTGTTACAGGTAAGACCGATCAAACCGGTGCCAAAAAGGAGCATGGTGGTCGATGCGGGAACGGTTGTCTGACCGCCTGAGTGAACGGTATCATCGATGATCCAACCGCTACCATAGGCGCCGATGACCATTTGTACACCGTCAACGTAAAGGTTGAGGCCGTTGAGATTGAGGATGTAATTGTTGCCCAGCGTCAGAAAGTCCAGATACATCGCTTCAATTGAGAGGCCACCCTGATTGTCAAATCAATCGGCAAGATATAGATGGGTGTTGTCTTCCATTTCCAGACCGAACATATCGAAATTATCACTGAAGCCCGATGATACCCCATAGTCATTACCGCCAATTTCGAGAAAGACCCAATCATACCAGTTGATACCAGTGTTGAGATCTCCATAGGAATATGTCGATCCGGTTCCGCCGGTCATGGTCAGCCATGAATTATCGGCCCACACGAAATCATCCTCAGCGAACAGCTGCATGGCCATGTCGCCACCCAGCGTGAGTCTGGCGCCATTATCGACCTTCAAGACACTACCCGTTCCGAGGAGCAGGTCCCCGCTGATAGTCAGATGACCGCGCCCATTGTAGCTCCTGTTTTTATTGAGATTTAAACACCTATTGTCAAACCTTGCCCGGCCGCACTCAAGGTGACCCCGATAGTTTTTTCATGATAAAGTGCCCCGGGGTATTCTATTTGTCAAGTTAGTTCAGGATTCAAGGTTTGAACCCGATAGTTTTTTTATACCAATCTTGTTTACCGTAATATCTTTCCATGCATTCTGGGCACATGCCGTGACTAAAAGAAGCCTCTGAATTTTTTTCAATATATGATTCCAGTAGATTCCAATAGCCTTTATCATCTCTGATTTTTTTACAACCTGAACAGATAGGAACAATACCTTTTAAAACCTTAATTTCATCTAATGCTGTAGTAAGCTCCTCAATCACTTTTTCTTTTTCATTTTCTGTTAGTTTCCTTTGCTCAATTTCAGCTTCAAGATCATCCCGCGAAACGGTAATCTCCTGGAGATTTTCGGCCATTTCATTAAAAGCCGTCGATAGGCTGCCTATCTCTCCTTTATGCATAGTCGTAATACGTTCGTCTGTATTGCCCTGAGAAAAATTTTTTGTAAAACGAATAAGAGTTTGAATAGGTTGAAATAATAATCTATCAAAAAAAATCAGCGTACCAATTATTACGACAATTAAGAGAGATAAGCTGATAAATAGAAATTGATGAGACATTGTACTGGCTGATTTATTTAGAGTATTCCTGGTTGTTTGCACTGAATCAAGCAGAACATGCTCTGGAATAGCTATACCTACGCTCCACTCAGGAAACGGTATCCGGCTATAAGCGATCATATAGTTCTCATTCGCAGAATTTAAAATGCTTAAACCGGCTTTATGTTCAACGATTTGATTAGCAAGCGATCTCACTTTGGGGTGATTTGATTTTGTTAAACTTAATGATAATGATTGTCCTATTTTGAATGATTTAGGATCAAATGTTTCCAACCCGAACAGTTTAAGGTGAGCGTATGGAATACTTATAAACCTAGTCTTTTCGTCCACAAGGAAATGGAACTCATCTTTATATCTTTCATTACTATAAGAACCCAAAATTTGATTCAAAAATGTATTTAGAGTGATATCAATTCCGACAAAGCCCTTATAAATTCCATCTTTGCTATAAATTGGTGAGATCACGCTGGTCATAAGATCTTCGCTAATAATATCCTTATAAATTTTTGTTGTCACAATTTTACGATCCGGATTATGTTCGGGAGTGGCAACACTAAAATAATGATCATTCTTATAATCGTGAGTATAAGGTGATGGCAATAACGTAACATGGTGGATATTCGGATAAGTTCTTGAAATATAAGTATGCGACACTCCGTCATCTGTTTGGACATAAACCCTTTTATATATCGGATTGTTTTTTACGGTCTGAATCAATAAAGTATCCAGATGGGAAAGTGCGTTGACTCTTTTTTTAACAGATACCTTGTTACCTTGTAAGCTAAAAATAATTACATTCATTTTTTCTGTGGCACTGTTGGAATACATACCATTTGGATATAGTTTAAATGTTTCATTCGTATTTATATTGAAATTCCCATAAGTATCTATGTTATCTAAAAAAAATGCTGCCTCTTCTGAAATGATCGATGTTAACGTTTCAGCTTGTTGAAATACAGATGAGTATTTTTCAGCATGAGCAGAAACCAGGTGTATTAAGAAATTTTCTGCCTGCGCTCTTATGGTTTCTTCATTCAGCGTAATTGTTGATTTTCCAAAATCATTAAGAAGTTTTATAGAGAAAAAAGAAAAAAACAGAATCGCCAGAAATATAATTATGGAAACTCCGACGGCGAAAAACACACCCAAACGGCTATTTGCTATACTAAACATCTTGTATTCCCATCGTTTTAATGAAATGTTTAACTCATCGGTTTATCAGTTGAAGTGGGGTGGATAATTCACCTTTGACTACATAAAAAGCAAAGATTCAGCCGTCCCATATTATCGAACAATTCGTCCGCTTGCCTCCGTGTGTCCGGTCATGAACGCTTTTAATCAGCGGAGCGGCTTTTTGCTTCCGCTGAATTTAATTGTGTACGCCCGGCATGGGCGTGAACTTATGGGGTGAAAGCCCCCTATGTGGTTACATAGTGTCAAACCTTGAATTCTGAACTGACGGCTTGATACTGTCGCCTATAGCCCTGAGCAGACAATATCTTGTCATTCGTTGCTTTTACACTGCGACTAACCATAGAATAGGAAAGCCCAATCAGATTACCGATTTCCGGGTTTGACAGTTGGCCGGTTTTCCATAGCAAAAATACCAGATCTTTGGTCTTTCTTAAGAATAATGTTCACTTCTAAACCTGGTTCAACATCTGACCGATTTCTACCATCCATTATATTTTCCTTCATTTTCTTTTTGAAAGGCGTGGTTGTAAAATATTTTAAAGGGCAGAGCTGTTAACTGCGTAGGCCTAACACCCATGCCCTTCACACCAGCCTTAAACCTGATGGGTGACTGATTGCGGACAATCGTTCCGTTAACCAAAAATAGAAGTAACGGGTGCGCGACGAAAATAGAGCGGAGGTTCTCGAACATTAGCGGGCAGAAAAAACTCATTTTTTTGCTTGGAGAGGTGTTTTTTCTCTTGACCCGCCCTTTAATGGGCGACCCCCATTAAATTCTAAGGCTTTAACGGCAGTAAGCAGTTCGGCCCGAAGGCCAAGTTGATCAAATGACATAGTCATCACAGGAGGCCTTCTCGCAAATACGTGCGAACGCCACCGGGTCCAGGCTTGCCGTCCCTACCATTAACCCGGACAAACCCACTATCGCCAGGTAATCGCCAGCATTATCTTCATTAATTGAGCCACCATAAAGGATCGGTTTGTCAGGTGCGATTATCCGGATCTCTTCTATCCCCTCTTTTATCTTTTCAAGAGATTGTGGAACATTAATACCAATGGCATCAACAGGTCCATAGCCGATAATCAAATCCTCAAGATCTGCTTCGTTCAGGGCCGCTATCTGAGACCTTGCATAG
>JAHITX010000139.1 GCA_018817425.1 Pseudomonadota bacterium | reverse complement strand
TGTAGGATACTGTATGATATGAAACGACTATGGGCATTGGAGTCTGCGAACTAAACAACCCCCTTGCCCCCTTTGTTAAGGGGGAATTGATGTTGATTTATCTACGTGGAGATCATGTGAATTCCAAATGCGGTTACCCTGATAAATATGCTTCTTTCCATTGACGATAATTCAATATTCTGTTAGTTTACTGGTAGTAATATTTGCATTATAAAATTAATAACACACCAAATGAATTAAAATGTGCTTATAAGCAGAAGTGTGTAGATAATAGTTGTTTATTTTTTAATAAGGTATCAATGCGTATGGAAGAAGAATTAAATATAAAACGAATTTGCGTAATAGACGGCCAGGGTGGCGGAATCGGAAGCGCAATCATTAAAAGACTGAGGGAAGTTGTTGTTGATACAATTGAAATTCTTGCTCTTGGCACAAATGCCATAGCAACATCTCAAATGTTAAAAGCCGGAGCAAATCGTGGAGCATCAGGTGAAAACTCAATAGTTCATACCGTAAAACAGGTTGACATTGTTATCGGACCTATAGGGATAATTCTCGCAAACGCCATGATGGGTGAGGTAACACCTCAAATTGCACAATCTGTTTCGTCTTGCAGTGCAAGAAAGCTTCTGCTTCCGCTTTCTCAGGAAAATGTTGAAATAATCGGGGTTTCTTCTTCTCCGCTTCCCCATATGATTGAAGAAATGATAGATAAAAATCTTAAAGGGGTTACAAAAAAACAAGCTTTAAGCAACATCAAATATTAGTCTGGTGTAAATATTTTGTTTTAAGTATGCCAGGCAAAGGAATATGGACTATTAAAAAGATATTAAAGGAAGGTTAAAATGTGCGAAGCCAATGCATATCTTATAGAAGAGAATGACAATAAACTTATAATGGAAGCAGTTGATAGTGTTGAGCCTGAAGGTGATGGAATCAGACTTGTCAACATATTCGGAGATCAAAAATTCATAAAAGCCAGGGTGCACTCTCTATCACTTGTAGATCATAAAATATTTCTAAAACCTCATAATTCGTAATGAAAATTCTTGTAGCCAAAACAGCGGGCTTTTGTATGGGTGTTAGAAGAGCAGTTGAAATGGCTCTTGATATGCCCAATAAGTACAAATGGCCGATATTTACTTTCGGGCCGCTTATCCACAACCCACAGGTGCTTGATCTTTTGCGCGAAAAAGGCATTACAGTTATCAAGGATATTCCTGAAAAAGGGTCAGGTACTGTGCTGATAAGGGCTCATGGGGTACCGCCAGGCACAAAAAAAAGTCTTAAAAATTCAGGTTTTAAGGTAATTGATGCTACTTGTCCCCGTGTTATTAAAGTACAAACTATAATCGGTAAACATGCAAAAGATGGGTATACCTCCATAATCATCGGGGATAAAAATCATCCGGAAGTAATTGGTCTGCTCGGGTATGCCAGAGGTCACGGATATGCTGTCGCAAGCATTGAAGAGCTTGAGGCTCTTCCCGAATTTGAGAAGGCAATAGTTGTCGCCCAGACTACACAAAACATCCATTTTTATGAAAAAGTAAAGCAATTAGTTGCAAGTAATTACCCTCATTTTAAGCTTTATGATACTATCTGCAACTCAACATCCATGAGGCAAGCTGAAGTAAAAGAACTTGCAGAACAAGTTGATGCAATAGTTGTAGTTGGGGGACATAACAGCGGAAATACACAAAGGCTTACAGAAGCAGCTATACAGGCCGGAAAGCCGGCTTATCAGATTGAAACGGAATCCGAGCTTGACCTGGCATCTCTTTCTTCTGCCAAAAATATCGGAATAACAGCAGGTGCTTCTACACCAAACTGGTTGATTAAAAGAGTTTACAGATCTTTAGAAGATCTTTCATATAACAAGGCGCGTGGCTGGCGCAAGCAACTTTACAATATACAATATTCTTTGTTTATAGGAAATATCTATGTATCTATAGGAGCCGGATGTCTTTGTTATGCAAACATCAAACTGCTGGGTGCTTCAAATTATTTTCCATATGTGGTTATGTCAATGCTTTATATTTTTTCAATGCATGTAATAAACAATCTTATAGGCATGAACGCCGATTATTACAATGATCCGGACAGAGCGGTTTTTTACAACAAGTATAAAATACCACTTGCCTTTCTCGCAATTTCGGCGGGAGGTGCAGGCATTTTAACTGCATATTCTATAGGTCTTACTCCATTTATTGTTCTTTCATCTATCAGCATAATGGGTCTTTCCTACAATTTGAGGATTATCCCGGAAAAAATAACAAAGGGCAAATACAGAAGCATAAGAGATATCCCAGGCTCTAAAACAGTTCTGATTTCTGCTGCATGGGGTGTTGTAACTTCACTTCTGCCTGCCTTGTGTTTAAAAGCCAGCCCCGGAATTATTCTGGTTTTCACATGGTCTGTGTGCATGGCTTTTGTGAGAACCTCCTTTTTTGATATTCTTGATATGCAAGGCGACCGCATTGTAGGCAGGGAAACAATTCCAATAATCATAGGAGAAGAACGCACTATACGCCTTTTAAAGGCTATTCTTATTTCGATGGTTGCGCTTTTGCTTGTATCGGGTGCATTTAATATTATCACAAATCTTGGTTTTATTCTTTTTCTATGTCCTTTATCTTTGTTTTTGATTCTCTTAAAACATATTGAGGGCTATATGCTTTCAGGAACGAAGCTGGAATTTCTTGTAGAATCTCATTTTATAATTGCAGGCATAATAGCTTTGTTGTGGCCGTTTGCCTGAAAAATATTTTCTTCTATTCCAAAGCCCCGGCAATGGCATCCAGCTTTTCCCAGCGCTTATAAGCAGCTAAGATTTCCGTCTCAATTACTTTCAGGCGTTTTGTAATGGCATCGATTTCAACTTTATCTTTTTTGTAAAAAGCCGGATCTGACATATTGGCGAAAAGCTGCTTTTGTTCAGTTTCCAATTCGTCGATTACCCGTGGCATGATTTCTAAGTCCCGTTGCTCCTTAAATCCCAGTTTGCGGGGTTTTTCCGGTTTGTTTTTTAAAACACGGGGCTTTGATGTTTTATTTTCCTGTTTGGGTAAAGACTCTATAACCTGGCGTTGGGCCAGCCAGTCATCATAACCACCGGGGTATTCACGCACTGTGCCGTTTCCCTCAAAGGCAAAAGTGCTTGTGACCACGTTATTTAAAAAGCTACGGTCATGGCTTACAAGCAAAAGGGTTCCTGTGTAGTCTAACAGCAGATCTTCTAAAAGCTCCAGTGTTTCTGCATCCAGATCGTTTGTTGGCTCATCCATAACAAGTAAATTGGCCGGTTTGGCAAACATCTTTGCAAGCAGCAGGCGATTTTTTTCACCACCGGAAAGGATGTGTACCGGTGTACGAGAACGTTCGGGAGGAAATAAAAAATCCTGAAGATAGGAAATCACATGGCGGTTTTGTCCATTAAATTCTATAAAATCATTTCCTTCGCCAATATTTTGAACTACGGTTTTGTTTTCATCAAGCAAAAGTCGCAATTGATCAAAATAGGCTACCTGAAGCTTGGTGCCGTGACGGATACTGCCACTATCCGGAGCGATTTCGTTAAGCAGTATTTTAAGCAGGGTGGTTTTACCCGAACCATTGGGACCAATAAGCCCTATTTTATCCCCTCTCATAATTACAGTGCTAAAACCCTTGATATATGGCACATCGGCATAAGAAAATAAAATTTCTTTGGCTTCGATGACCAGCTTGCCACTTCGTTCGACATCCTGGGTCTTCATGTTCGCACGGCCAATTTGTGCCCGGCGCGCCCGAAAAGCTTCCCGCAATTTTTGTAAAGCACGAACGCGTCCTTCGTTTCTTGTCCGGCGGGCTTTTATGCCCTGGCGAATCCAGACCTCTTCTGCCGAAAGCTTTTTGTCGAATCGCCTGTTTTGGTTTGCCTCGCTTTGGGCATCTTCTTCTCTGCGTTTTAAATAAGTATCATAATTGCAGGCGTAGGAGATCAAGCGGCCTCGATCCAGCTCAAGAATGCGGTTTGCGATTCTTTTTACAAATGCCCGGTCATGGGATACAAAGAGCAAGGTTTGAACGTTTTTGGCAATATAGTCCTCCATCCAGACGATAGTGTCGATATCCAGATGGTTGGTGGGTTCGTCCAAAAGAAGTATATCGGGTTGCCGGATCATGGCACGGCAAAGCATTGTACGGCGTTTCATGCCTGCGGAAAGAGAGGCAAAATCCAATTCTGGATCAAGCCCTGCACGCGCCAGCAAATCTTCGATTTGAGGTGCCAACACCCATCCATTGGCAGCATCCATCTGATGCTGTAGCGTTTCGTACAGGGAAAGGTGCTCAGGGTTATCTGTCACAAGGTTGTCGGATAAGCGGCGGTACTGGATAAGAGTTTCGCCTTTATGTCCCAAGCCAAGAGCTACCATATCGAAAACAGAGCCTTCGGATTGGCAGGGTACTTCCTGCTCTAAAATAGCTGTGGTCGCACCCTGCTGGAATCTGATTTCTCCGCTGTCTTGCAACAGACTGCCGTTTATAAGCTTGATCAGGCTCGATTTGCCTACACCGTTTCGCCCGAGCAGGCAGATACGTTCGCCCTTTTCAATTTGCAGGCTTACTTTGTCGAGTAATGGTGTACCTCCCAGGCCCCAACTCACATCCTGCATGCTGATTAACGCCATAGGATATTATCCTTGAAACCTAAAGTTGCAAAAATACCAGCATCCTTTGATTTCGTCTGGTTTTTATAATGCAAATCAGGCCTATATATTTGTTTATCATCAGTATAACGCATTATTAATCACTTTTTGGTATTATATCATTATTTGTTTTGGTCATCTTTTCGAAGATTTTCGTCAGATCAAAGCCAAAATACCGCAAACACATCAAAAGCAGCAAAGCGGCACCTCCTTCATCTAAATTCCCTACAAATGGAATATTGTCAGGAATAATTTCAATTATTCCGACGCCGATATTAAGAAGATAGAGAAGCGATATAAGACCTAAACATGCTACAATAATCTTTTTCATCAGGGTTCTTTTCCCTTTATTTATATTTAAATTCAAAGCCTTAACCTACCATTCCTGTTTGAATTTCAGTAAGCATACAAACGAGTGATCGCATGATACCTTATGTGATAAGGAAAAAGCAAATATTGCTTCTCATTATCACTTTTGATATGCTGGTTTACAAATGAATGCATGTAAAAATATATTCTTTGTTTGTTTTTTGCTGTTGCTTATTTCAGGGTGTGCTGCAAAATACGGGATAGAAACAGATTCTACAGCCAGGTATAATGAAACTGTTGAAAACCGTAAGCTTAAAGCAGGTGATCTGGTTTTTTTTGATCCTCCGCGGTATAAAAGACATGTAGGAATTTATATCGGAAAAGGAGAATTTGCCCACACTTCAAGCAGCAAAGGGGTAACTGTTTCCAGGCTTTCCAATCCTTACTGGAAAAAACATTATCTGAAATCACGCCGGATACTCCAATGATTCAAATTACAGATCAAATATCAATTTCAGAAGATGAAATAAAAGAAGAATTCATTCAGGCTTCGGGACCGGGCGGTCAAAATGTTAACAAGGTGGCATCTGCCGTCCAGCTCCGCTTTAATGTAAAAAACTCTCCTTCACTGCCCGATGATGTGCGCAACAGGCTCATTCAGATTTCAGGAAAAAAAGTTTCATCTGAAGGCATACTTATAATAAATGCCAAACGATTCCGCGACCAGATAAAAAACCGAAAAGATGCAACAGACCGCCTTGTTAAATTAATACAAAAAGCAGCTGAGATACAAAAGAAGCGTATCAGAACAAATCCATCCATTGCTTCAAGAAAAAAACGGCTCGAAGCAAAGCATCGCCGAAGCACAATAAAAAAAATCAGAAAAAATGTTCCTTCGGCAGAAGAATACTAGAACTCAAAATCCACAACAATAGTACTGTCACTCATCTCTTTAATCACTCCACCCACTTCCTGATGCATCGGGTGCACCGTGTATTTACCCAATGAATCCAAGTCCACAAAAACAGATACTATAGCAAAATCGTAAGATCTTTCGGAGTGCAGAACATCACATCCAAATTTATAATATGTGATCTCCGGAATTTTTTCGGATAAAGCTCCCAGCTTTTTTTCAAGTTTATCTATCTCATTTTTACCAACTTCTTTTTTAAACTTTATTACAACAACATGTTTTATCATATACTTTCCTTTCAACTATTTCAGATACACTCTTTTTACGCGATCCGAAACCGATGTTACGATCTCATAATTAATGGTTGTTTGTCTGGCTGCTTCATAGGTTGCTTCATAGCTGACTTTGAACCCGGCAGCAACATCTTTTATTTATGTAATTACTGCTTTAAGAGACATGGTATGCAATAGAGAGCAATATTTTTCACGTTTTATAATTGCGCACGTTTAAGTCTGAGCGAATTACTAATCACGGAAACTGAGCTGAAGCTCATTGCTGCTGCAGCTATCATTGGAGACAACAGTATTCCAAAGAATGGGTACAACACTCCAGCGGCAATTGGAATACCCACCGTGTTGTAAACGAAAGCAAAGAATAAATTCTGTCTGATATTACGCATGGTGGCCCGGCTTAATCGTCTGGCTCTGACGATACCCCGCAAATCGCCTTTGACTAAAGTGACGCCAGCGCTTTCAATTGCCACATCAGTACCTGTACCCATGGCAATACCGACTTGGGCTTGCGCCAGTGCAGGGGCATCATTAATGCCATCGCCTGCCATGGCAACGATATGGCCATCTGCCTGAAGCTGCTTAATGAGTTCGGCTTTTTGTTCAGGCAATACTTCGGCATGTACCTGGTCGATCCCCAGTTTGCCGGCAACGGCTTTTGCGGTGGTTTTGCTGTCACCGGTAAGCATCACTACCCTGATACCTTCTGCATGCAAATCACGAATGGCTTCGGCTGTCGAGTCTTTGATGGGGTCAGCAACGCCGATTAAACCCGCTGCTTTGCCATTAATGGCAATCAACATCACTGTATTACCTTCGATGCGTTGTTTGTCCGCTTGTTGTGATAAGTCGCCCATGTTGATACCTATGCTTTCCAGCAGTTTTACGTTACCTGCTGCCACCGTATATCCATCAACTTCGCCCGTAACGCCTTTTCCTGTAATAGACTTGAAGCTATTGGCCTTAACCAGCTCAATTCCCTTTTCTTCCGCTCCACGTACGATCGCTTCCGCCAACGGGTGCTCACTGGCGCGTTCGAGGCTTGCGGCTATACGTAATATTTGATCATCTGAAAACCCAGCTTCTGCCTGCACAGCGACCAGCTTTGGTTTGCCTTCGGTCAGCGTGCCGGTCTTGTCCACAACCAGGATATCGACTTTTTCCATGACCTCCAACGCTTCGGCATTCTTGAGCAAGACTCCGGCCATAGCGCCCCGTCCCGTTCCCACCATGATAGAAACAGGTGTAGCAAGTCCCAATGCACATGGACAGGCGATTATAAGCACAGCAACGGCATTAACAACGGCATGTGCCAGACGAGGCTCCGGTCCCCACATCCACCAGGCGATGAATGCAACCACGGCAACGCCAACCACCGCGGGTACAAAATAACCTGCCACGACATCTGCCAATTTCTGAATTGGTGCTCGTGAGCGTTGTGCTTCGGCCACCATATTAACAATTTGTGCCAGCAAGGTATCGGAGCCGACTTTTTCCGCCTGCATCAACAAACTGCCCGTTCCGTTAACCGTCGCGCCGATGAGTTTTTCACCGGCCGACTTTCCCACAGGAATGGGTTCACCTGTAACCATGGATTCGTCTACGTTGCTTTCACCGTCAATGACCTTACCGTCTACAGGCACTTTCTCGCCGGGACGAATACGCAAGATATCGCCTGGTTGTACCTTTTCAAGTGAAATATCTTCTTCCGTTCCATCATTTCGTACGATGCGTGCCGTATTCGGAGCGAGGCCGAGCAACATCTGAATGGCCGCATTGGTCCGTGAGCGGGCACGTAATTCAAGTACTTGTCCCAAAAGCACCAGGACAGTAATCACGGCTGCTGCTTCAAAGTAGACAGCTACCAAGCCATCTTCCATCTGCATGACGGGAGGGAAAATCCGTGGAAACAATAAAGCCGTTACGCTATATAACCATGCTACTGAAACACCCAGTGAGATCAAGGTAAACATGTTGAGATTCCATGTCTTGATTGATTGCCAGCCTCGAACAAAAAACGGCCACCCTCCCCATAATACAACAGGTGATGCCAGCGCAAATTCAATCCATTGAACCGTTTGCATCGAAATCCAATTGGGTAACCAGGCAGGCATCAAATCAGCAATCATGGCCAGGAAAAAGACCGGTAAGGCCAGTACGGTGCAGACCCAAAAGCGACGGTTCATGTCGATTAGTTCTTCATTTTTTTCTTCACCGCTGACTGTAACCGGTTCCAGAGCCATACCACACTTGGGGCAATTACCGGGATGGTCTTGCATCACTTCAGGATGCATGGGACAGGTGTACCCGGTTTTAGCTGCTGCTGCTTTCATTGGTTCCAGAGCCATACCGCACTTTGGACAACTGCCATGTCCCTGCTGTTGAATTTCAGGGTGCATGGGGCAAGTGTAAATTAACTCGCCATTTGTTTCGGAAGATGGTGAGCTTTCCTTATCCAGATATTGTTGCGGATGTTCTTTAAATTTATGGAGGCAATGCTCACTGCAGAAATAATACTGCTTGTCTGCATAAAGGTAATTGTATTCGGAGTCACTTGATACACTCATGTTGCAGACAGGATCTTTATGCTGATTTTTTTCTGAAATTAGTTTTGTGCTCATATCTCTGCCTCCCTTGTGGTTTGGTTAACTCAGGTCAGCAACGGGGGTGTAACGTCAGAAAGACCCGGCGCGATAGACCTGTTGGCGCAAGCCCGGCATGAGTTCATTTATAGCTATCAACACTCAATGCACATCTGAACCCAACCTCCGGAAAAGCTTCCCACGGGTAGCTTTCATTTTGGATAACCACGCCATTTGAAGTCAATTTGTCGACGGTTATACTGAAATAAGGCGTCTTTGTATCATTGGAATTTATTTTTGCCGACCATAGTTTGGATGGTGTATTGCTTAAATCTGTTTCTACCGACGATTCATTTCCGTTGCCCATACTGGTCATGTTATGAGATTGCATTATATTTTTGGAATTATCGTAAACCGGTTCGGTCTTTTCTTTTTTCCTAATCTTTCTCAAAGGCGACCAGTCGTTTTTTATCAGATACGCCAACTCATTTTCAGTTAACAGCCGTTTCCCATAATATTCTGCGTAAGCCATAGCGCCATACCAGGTTACCCGAACAACTGAGTTGGCAGCTCTTTGCGGATCACGCAAGTGAAACATATTGTGCTGGTAAATGATCTGTTCATAAGGTTTTGTTCCATCACCCATATAAAACCAAATTTCTTCATTTTGTTTAACAAGTCCATTTTCAACATTCAAACGTTTCTTTACAGCATTTAAAAATTCTACATAGTTAAAATAGGTCACTTCGAATTCATCTATGTAAAAAGATTGTACTTTGGAAGTACTATTTTTTGAATTGACTGCTTCAGCATCTGTAGCAAAATCACCTCCGTTTATAAGTTTCATATTAATACCATCATAACCCAACAGTTCTTTTGGTTTTAATTGTATAGGGTACGGTTTGAACATAGGAGTTTTAAATGTATGGTTTTCTGCGTTTTCGCTGATTTCGGATGCTTTTTGTTTTATTCCCGGCTCGCCGATTAAGTGCCAAATACTCATTGAAATAATAGATGCAATCGCTATTATCACCCCTGTCCATATCCATTTAGGTTGATAAAATCCGGATTTTACAGTCTTGTTTTTATCCCCGTTAAATTCTTTTCTTTGTTTATCCGCATTTATCAGATCCAGAAGGGAATTATACAATTCAGAAACTGATTGAAAGCGATCTTCTTTTTTTTCAGCCGTTGCTTTCTGGATTACCAGGTTTAATTCCTTGAAAAATTCCTTTTCCGGATTATTTATACTTGCTTGTCTAAACGGAATAACGCCCTGATTCATTTTGCCGCATACTGCTTCATAAAGGATTTTTCCTAAGGAATAGATGTCCGCCTGATTGCCTGCCATTCGAAAATCCATAAATTGTTCCGGTGACATATAGGCAGGTGTTCCCATGCTATCTACTGAATGAGTTACAGGTTTCCATCGGTTGGATCGAGCCAATCCGAAATCAGCGATTTTAGGTATATTATCATCCATAAGTATGTTTTCAGGTTTAATATCCCGATGCACAATACCATTATCATGAAGTATCTTAACCCCGTCCAAAACCTTCAAAAAGTACTTATCCAGCCAATTAATGACTTGTTCAGTATCATCATCAGGGTAGAACCCTTCTTCCGGCATGGCATAACGAAATGTGGCGCCGGGAATATATTCCATAACAATAAATTCAACAAATGTATCATCTTTTGCCAGATCTGCTAATCCTGAACCATAGTCATAGATTTGAAGAATATTGGGATGCCGAATTTGAGCTAATGCTTGCACTTCCCTGCGAAACCGGCACAAAGCGGCTTCCATCATTTCGTCATCATCAAGGGTTTGCAAAAGCTCCTGGGAGATAACTTTGATGGCTACATCCCTGTTTAAATTAAGCTGATGAGCCCGGTAGACTTCACCCATCGCCCCTTTTCCGATAAATTCCAATATCACCCACTTATCATTCAGGACAGCGCCGATTTTAAATAATTTCATTTGGTTCTTTTCCATAAGTCCAAAGAGATTAAACTTCTACCACAATTACAGTCACATTACCTGTTTCTAACTGCTGCTGCACGAAGGTATGATCCTTTGTTAATTGAACCATTGCATTGTCTCTGAAACGATATATCCTGCTATCGCCAACATGAGCAATAAGTGCTTTACTACCCAATAAAACAAGTGCGGAAAGTGTTGTGCCCATTATATCATCTTTAATCTTTTCATTGGTATACTTGCTGACGATTTTATTATCGGGTCAATAAATCAAAAAAATCTTCCGCTGGTACCGGAGGACTGAATAAATACCCTTGTATCATATCACAGTCATGCTTTCTTAAGAATTCTAATTGATTTTCATCCTCTACTCCTTCGGCGATAACCTTCAAATTCAGATTATGCGCCATAGCTATAATTGTCTTAACAATCGCAGCATCATTAGAATTTGATACAACGTTCCTTATGAAAGAAATGTCGATTTTCACAACATCGAGAGGCAACCGTTGTAAATAATTGAGTGACGAATACCCTGTGCCAAAGTCATCTAACGAAATCTTAATACCCGCATCTTTCAATTGTTCCAGGTTACTGACAGCCCTTTTGGGATCTGTCATGATAGTTGTTTCTGTAATTTCCAGCTCGAGATATTGTGGATCAAGCTTGATATCCTCTATAACTGTTAAGACCTCCTGGACGAAACCTTTTTGTCCGAACTGTCGCGCGGACACGTTTATTGCCACACTAATCCTTTTTGAACAGGCTTCCTGCCACTTTTTATTTTGAAGGCATCCGGTTTGCAAAACAAATTTGCTGATCGGCACGATAAGTCCATTGGCTTCAGCCAATGGAATAAATTTAGCCGGCGAAATCAAATTCCCCTCCGGTGTTTTCCATCGTATAAGCGCTTCCATTCCGATTATTGTTCTTGTAGCTAAATCCACCTGCGGTTGGTAATAGAGCAGAAATTCCTGCCGCTCGATAGCCCTGCGAAGATTGGTTTCCAGCGTCAGAAGTTCAAGGGCGTTTTCATTCATTGATTTCGAATAGAATTGAAAGTTGTTTTTCCCCCTTTTCTTTGCATAATGCATTGCTGTATCTGCGTTTTTGATGAGATTTTCAACATCTTTGCCGTCATCAGGATACACAGCTATGCCGATGCTGGCGGTTATAAAGACTTCACTGCCATCCAGTTCATAGGCTTGTGACAGTTCGTTGAGGATACGGTGAGCAACATGGACGTAATTTTCGGTATCATCAAGCCCGTGTAACAGTACAATGAATTCATCGCCACCCATCCGGGCTATGGGTTCTTCTTCATCAAATATACGTGACACAAAATCGCTGCTTCGCAAGGTATTTAAAAGCCTTGAAGATACAATCTTAAGAAATTTATCTCCGATTATATTTCCAAGAGTATCATTTATTCGGTTAAAATCATCTAAATCAATTATGGCAACAGAAAATGTATGTTTATAACGATTTGCATATTCAATCGTCTTTTTTACGAGTTCTTTAAAGAAATATCTGTTTGGTAAATTTGTCAGATTATCATAGTATGCGAGAAAGTGTATCCTGTCCTCAGCCTTTTTCCGCTCTATACCTAAAGCAATTTCATCCGAAATTGATGATAGTGCCGTAAGAGCCGACTCCTGAAGCGGTTTTTTTGAAAACATCGCCATCACACCCACCAGCTTTTCACCAACTACAAGAGGATGTCCGGCAAAGGCCACCATCTTTTCCAGCTTTGCCCATTCCTGATCACTTATCTGAGGATCTCCGATCACCGTATTGGTCAAATGTGGCTTTTTATTTTCAGCTATTTTGCCAATCTTATATTTTCCGATCGGTATACTTTTATGGTTACCATCGATATGCGTATACATTCCGGCACTTGCCATTAAGTGAAGTGCATTTATATTTTCTTGAAATATCCAGATTCGCGCAAAGGCTGCATCAAGGTTTTTAACTATAGACTCTGTGCAGAGTTGCAATAAAGTTCTCAAGTCCTCTTGCTGCACAAGCGCTTTTCCAATTTCAGCTCCCAATGTTGCTTGACGTGCCCGGTCAATCAGTTCATCTTCAGCTTTTTTTCTATCAGTAATATCGCGGAAATTAAGTTGGATGACCTTATAAGAGCCTTCCTGATAAACATTTCCGACAAACTCCGTGATGACTTGCCGTCCATCAACAGTTTCAAGGATTACCCCATCGTAATGAACAAGACCTTTTTCCCGCAACTCTCTTAGTGCTGTCCCCTTTTTATCAAAATCATTAAAGTAGCGGATTTGCGAAAATTCTTTTCCTATAAACTCTTCATGTTCAGCGTCGAATAAACTCAAAAGAAACGGATTTACATCCTTAACCTGTCCTGTTTCAAAATCGAGAATCATGATACCGTCATTGGATGTTTCGAAGAGACGTCTGTATCTTTTTTCTGATTCTTCCAAATCTGTTTCAATACATGTGAATTCATTCAGGGTCTTCATGGGCCGGACGACCACAATATAAATTGTTAAAGCCGACAAAATGCTCAACAACAAAGTATCGGCAAAACTCATCATATGGGGAGACATCCATTTATTAACTTGTAAGAAAGAGAAAGAAAGCATAATGAGCAATTCGATACCGGCAATGAGGCCAAGCAGTTTGAGTCCTATCACAAAAGAATTTGAACCTGACTTATAATCAGATTTTATTAACATCTAAAACCTCCTCAACAGCAAAAGGTATAGGGGAGTATGGGTGAAGTGATTTTACAGAATTCAGGATATGCCAAACAAAGCAATTGAAAATCGACATGAAATTATTTCAACCACAATCGGCGATTCACTTTTTCTGAGATTACTATTAAAATAGCAGACTTCATTATAAGATACAATCAAAGAATGAATATTGAAATTAACCATTGAGCGGTTTGATAAAGCAAATCTTCCGATCTTTCAACTATTTCAGATACACTCTTTTCACGCGATCCGAAACCGATGTAACAATCTCATAGTTAATGGTGTTTAGCATGGATGCTATTTCATCAACTGTAATAGAATTGCCCTGCTGTTTACCAAAAATCACAACTTCATCGCCTTCTTTTACTTCCGGCATATCGCCTAAATCTATCATAGTCAAATCCATGCATACACGCCCGGCTATTGGAGCTTTCTGCCCGCAAACAAGCATGGAACCTCGCGAAGAAAGAAGCCTGTTGTATCCGTCGGCATATCCGACCGGAACTGTGGCAATGGTTGTTTTTCTGGCTGCTTCATAGGTTGCTCCATAGCTGACTTTGAACCCGGCAGCAACATCTTTTATTTGTGCAATTACTGCTTTAAGAGACATGGCAGGCTGTAAAGATATTTTATTTTTATTTACTTCTTCAGATGGATAAAGTCCATAGATTGATATTCCGGCACGAACCATATCAAGATGGGTTTGCGGCAAATCAATAATTGCCGCACTGTTTGCAGCATGCTTAAGCTTAAACTCAATGTTTTTTGACTTAAGCTGATCTGTAAATTCAGTAAATATTTCAAACTGCTTTAGTGCAAATGATTTGTCAAAACTATCTGCCATTGAAAAATGGGTATATATCCCTTCTGCTTCAATGCCGGAAAGCCTGGCAATTGATTCAACTTCAGCCAGCGCGCTTTCAGGTTTAATTCCGTTTTTATCGTAGCTTCTGAAACAATCGGGCAATATTCCGATTCTTCCCATACCTGTATCTATCTTAAGATGTACCTTGATTTTTCTGTTTTTTGATAATGCAAATAAAGAAAGAGATTTAGCAAAAGAATAAGAGCAGACAGTTTGAATAAGGTTGTACTTTAAAATATCTTCATAATGAGCCGGTTGCGTAAATCCGAAAATTAAAATCGGAGCATCAATTTTCTTTTCTCTTAATAATATTGCCTCTTCTATCCGGGCAACACCTAAATAATCGGCTCCGCTATCAAGAGCACAGCGCGCAACCTCGAAAGACCCATGACCATATGCATTTGCTTTTACTACAGCCATAAGAAGTGAATCAGGATTTGTAATCCGCCTTAATTCACGTATATTATGAGCAATTGCTTTTAGATCAATCTCAGCCCAAAGAATATTTTCAGCCAATACACACTCCCTATAGTTTTGAGTATTCCATGCCAAATGCTTCGGCCACGCCCTTGCATGTTATTTTTCCACACACTATGTTAGCACCGGATCTGATCTCGGTATTTTCTTTAAATGCTTTTTTCCATCCCTTATTTGCAATCTTGATAGCATATGGCAAAGTTGCATTTGTTAATGCAAGTGTTGATGTTTTCGGTACAACGCCCGGCATATTGGAAACACAATAATGGACTACACCATCAACTATATATGTAGGATTTTTATGCGTTGTGGGTTTGGAAGTTTCAAAACATCCTCCCTGATCGATAGCCACATCTACCATAACAGAACCCTTTTTCATGCTTTTTAACATTTCTTTTGTAACCAGCCTCGGTGCTTTAGCTCCGGGAATGAGTACAGCTCCTATGACTACATCAGCCTCTTTAACAAGCTTTCTGATAACAGCCGGAGTAGACATAATAAGAAAACAATTTTTTGGCATAACATCGCTAAGATAACGCAGACGATCCAGATCTTTATCGAGAAGATATACCTTTGCACCTATACCACAGGCCATTTTCGCTGCATTGGTTCCAACAGCGCCAGCACCGATTATAAGAATTGTTCCGGGGTCAACACCTGGCACACCGCCCAGCAGAACCCCCTGGCCGCCATTTCCCATCTCAAGATATTTGGCACCTTGCTGGATTGCCATTCTCCCGGCCACTTCACTCATCGGGGTCAGCAAAGGAAGTGATCCGTCAGATTTTTGAATGGTCTCGTATGCAATATTTACAGATTCTTTACTGATAAGTACTTTTGTCAATTCTTCAAAAGCAGCAAGATGAAGATAAGTAAAAATAATCTGATTTTTCTTAATCAGATCATATTCTAAAGGCATGGGTTCTTTCACATGCATTATCATATTAGCCCGGTCAAAAATTTCGGCAGGTGTTGTTATAATACTTGCACCCGCTTTCTCATACGCTGAATCTTTAAAACCGCTTTCGATACCGGCACCTTTTTCGATCAAAATATCATGCCCGTTTTGCGTCATCAATTCGACACCGGCGGGAGTCATTGCCACCCTATGCTCTTCTTCTTTTATTTCCTTAGGAATTCCGACAATCATGTTTACGCCTTATCCTTATCGCAAATGGTAAAATTTATCAGTTGCCTTAAATTAAATTTTAAATAAAATCTAAACGCGGTTACCCTGATTAATTCCCGTTTGAATTTTTATTCATTACTTTTTCTATTCTCCGCTTACGTCTTTCCATATATTCAGGGTATAAATCGGCATAAAACTTTTTCCACCTTTTATGCAACCAAAGCCATTGATCCGGATATTCTTTTATTATCTTCTCAACAACATCATTCATTAACTGTGTGTTTGTTACCAAATCATCACGCAAGCTTTTTGTTCTTGTTATCTGGATCGGGGGTTCAAAAATTATTCCCAGTTTATTGTCTTTATCTCTGATACAAAAAGCTGGAATCACCGGACTTTTACACCTTAAAGCGACAACTGCCGCAGCTGGAGTTGCTGTTACTTTTTTACCGAAAAAATTAACTTCAACTCCCTCGGAAGCTGTAGTGCTCTGGTCTATAAGAATTGCCAGAATATTACCACTGCGCACGGTCCGGTTCATTTCAGGCAAAGCCCCTTCCTTATCTATTATCAAATTTCCAAACCGGGTTCTCATTTTTAATGCCAATTTATTGATAATCGCAGAATCTATCTTTCTTGCAACAGAAGTCACAGAATGGCCAAAATAACAGGGAATATACAAAGAGGCTGACTCCCAGTTACCTATGTGAGCAGAAACCACTACAACTCCATTTCCACCATTAATCGCATTACGCAAATGCTCCTCACCTTTTATTATATGTATATTTGCAAGAACATTTCTCTTATTAAAAAAAGACATTTGTATGATTTCAATAATAGTAATCCCAAAATTTTGAAAAACTCTTTTAGAAACTTTTCTTATTTTTTCATTATCCCATTCAGGATATATAAACTTTAAATTACTCTTTGTTGTCCGCCTGTGAGACGTATCCGTATAATACAGAACAGCCCCAATAATTATACCAAAAACACATACTATGCTTTTTAATATTTTTCCTGTAAAAAGCATTTTTTTATCTTTTATCATATCTTCTTTCATTAAATATTTTAAATAATACGGTATAGCTTAAATATCAGGTTTATAAAATCAAATTTATAGGGATATTTCCAAAAGTTATAAATTATGATACACATCACTGATGTATATATTATAGTATTGATATACAATCACGCACTTATTAATAATTTAAACAGAAAAACAGGCTGTTATCAACAATTATAGCTTAAATAAAAACTATCCCGTAATTTATCAAGGATTTTTTTTAAGGACAACCAATTATAACGCATGAAATTAGCTTTTTGTTTATTTAATTATTTTCCTTTCGGAGGTCTTGAACAAGACTTTCTTAAAATCAGCACAGAATGCCTTGTTAGAGGGCATAGTATTGATATTTATACAATGAATTGGGAGGGAGAAAAACCGGACGGAACAACGGTTATTTCTGTACCGTACCGGGGGAAAAGCAACCACAGCCAGGTTGCCTCATATGCAGCTAATCTATTAAAACTAATTAAGCAAAAACATTATAATCTTGTAATAGGATTTAACAGGATCCCCGGACTTGATATTTATTATGCTGCAGATGTTTGTTTTGCCGCACGAATAAAAACACAACGCTCATTTTTATCCCGATACACACCCCGCTACCGCTTGTTTTCTGAATTTGAAAAGGCTGTTTTTTCCAGGGGCGCAAAAACCGAAATTATCATTCTTTCCGAAAAGGAAAAGCTGATTTATCAATCCATATATAATACCGGGGAAAGTAGAATCCATATTGCACCTCCGGGTGTTGATAAAGATTATATTCGCTCATCTTTTGGCATTGAAACCCGGAATAATATCCGCAATAAACTCGGACTTAATAAAAAAGATATATTTGTTTTAATGATAGGATCACATTTTCATACCAAGGGAGTAGACCGGTCAATAAGAGCATTGGCCTCCCTGCCATCTTTAATGCGGGAATCAACTTATCTTTTTATTATAGGCAAGGGTAAAGAAAAGCCATACACCAAACTGGCGAAAAAACTGGGTGTGGAAAATAATGTTCGTTTTTTAGGCTCAAGAAGTGATATCCCTTTATTTCTGGCAGGAGCCGATTTTGTTCTACAGCCTTCGCGCATTGAAAATACCGGCAATGTAATAGTTGAAGCCATTACCGCAGGAGTTTCGGTCATGGCAACGGATACTTGCGGTTACGCCGTACATATTGAACGTGCAGATGCAGGCATGATACTGCCTTCATCAAAATTTAATCAAAAGACAATGAACAATATGCTAAAAGAAATGCTTACATCAGATAAAAAAGAAGCCTGGAAACTCAATGCTTTGGCATATGCCGATAAAACCGATCTTTATAATCGAGTCCAGATTGTAGCTGACCTTATTGAAGATATTGCAAAGAAAAATAGTGGCAAACAGTAAATGAATATTAGCAATTACAATACCCCGATATCAATTATAGAAAAACCGGAAAATGATGGCGAAAGGCTGATAATCAACCGAAACTATCAGGATGTTTTATCTGATATTGGTTTTACAAGTTTTGATGTAGCCTGGTCTGATATGAACAGTGAATTGATTGAACAAAAAAAAGACAGAAGTATTCTCCGTCTACAATTTCCTCTTACAAAAGAATATAAAATAAATAACTATGACAAGCTGACTAAAAACATTTATTTTTATATTAAAAAATTCCGGCAGAAATTAACTTTAGGGCAAAGAGTAAAAAGTATATTCATGAAAGCAAATTTTTTTCCTGAAGGATTAAAAGAATTTAATAACTACTGTCTTTTTCGTAAAAGCGGTTTAGCTACAGCTGCCCCAGTAGCAGCCGGAAGCATGTTTTCTTCTTCTAAGGTTGATTCTTTTTTTATTACGCAGGACTTTACCCCTTTTATCGAACTTGAAAATATTATCCTAAATCAGTCTGAAACACTTCATGGTAAAGAAAATCATATCAAAAAAAGAAATATTCTTCGTGAAATAGCCTTATATGCGAAAAGAATGCACGATTGCGGCATCAACCATAAAGACTTTAACGCAACACATATTCTTCTTCAAAACCAGGATACACCAAAGCCTTTGATTGCTCTTTTTGATCTGCAAAGAATAGATTTAAATCCGTTTAATCGCATGCGCTGGCCGATAAAAGCTTTTGCCGAATTAAACTATACACTGCCGTCATCTATTTTTACTGAAGAAGACAGGCTCTTTCTTTACTTAACTTATAAAAACAAAAAACAGCTTTCTGCAACCGACAGATTGCAATATTTATGTATAAAAAGAAAAACCGAAAAGATTGCAAGGCATAGCAAAAAGAAAAACCTTGCGCCTAAGACTGCTCTTTTTGAAAGATAAAAGAATCAAAAAATTTCCCTTTCTTTTTTTCTAGCGACAAATTAAGCCTTTTAGCATATTCGCCCGGATCAGCAGCTTCAGGATGTGAAGAATCAAATTCCTTTATCATTTTCATTCCATTTTGGTTAGGTTCCAAAAAACAAATAACCGCATTCGGTTTAGATATACGGATAGATTCTTGTAATACTTGTATTCTATCTTTTTCATGGATATGGTGTAATACACCAAAAAAGAAAATTGCATCAAAAGTACTATCATCAAATAACATATCCTGAGCATCAAAAGCTTTAAATGTTATGAAATGATCAACACCGATTTTCTTGGCATCACTAAGCCAGTCTTGCTTTGAATAGATTGAATCATCGGATTCGGGTTCTCCCGTCAATACGTTATAACCATTTAATGCAAGTAATATTGCAAAATAACCCTTCCCGGTTCCGACATCCAATATTTTTGCATTTTGGGGTAAATTTAAATATAAAATTACTTCGTTTGCATCTTCAGCTATAAAGCCAAATTGTTTTCCTATAATTTCTTTTGCTTGATTAACATCCATTTTATCTACTTCCCTTTTTAGATTTATGAACAACCTTGAACTTTGGCTTGGATATAATTTGCACCTTGCCTTCACCTGCAAAGAAATACTGCCGGATTCTTTGAAAAATGTTTATTACTGATAGAAAGAGAGTAACGCAAGTTTTAGTGAGCTTGTCAGTGCGCCTGGTAAATGTCAGGAGAACCATAACGAATTCGACTGCTTGTTATATCTTATGAGCCAGTTTCAAAACGCCCCATTTGGGCCGATCTCTGCGTTGGGCTCAAATTTCGCACGAAGTGAAGCATTAGCGCTATCCTCGAAATACTCAATGTATTCCTGCGGTTGAAGTTTTCGCCCGCCTTGAGCTTGACCAAACTGAAACGTTTTGAAACTGGCTCTTATAATAAGCCTTTAAAATCGAGAATCATTTTCACAAGGGATACCATCGTTATCGCCATCCATTTTTGTATCAGGACAGTTCCGAATAAAGAACTCAGCCTCCGCACGAGAAGTCATTTCACTGCAATATTGCCTACCATCACATTTAAACGATTCATTGTGTGAATAGTGTTGTTCGCTTTCTGTTTCAGTGGGTTCATACTCTGCCGCCATATCGGCATATTTTGGTTCAATATATTTACCATAAATGGACCAGCCTATTGCGATGGCGATAGCAAGAAATAGTAATTTTTTCATAGTCTTTACTAACCCAGCTGCCTGTTTATCCTAAACATAACAACGTTTATATTTTTCAATAAACTGAAATAATTTTGCATACCGTCCTTTTCCCCAATCTTCAAGCATCTGATCTACATTCATACTTTTAAAGATACAGAAAATTTTACAATTTAGGCATTGCTTCTGTTTAATCTCATCTAGTATAATTCTTTTTTTTAAATCATCCACAATAAATTCTCCGCATCCCTTAACTAAATTATAAAACAGAGTTTTCATTTTTGATTAGATTCTATAATTATCATGATTTTCGATAGAAATCTATACCCAAAATCCGTTATTGATTTTTATAAAGGTGTAATTTTGGTATTATTTAATAAAAAACCAGTCCAAAATACTTAAGCCTACATTATATTATCTTACCGTTAACCTTGACAAGGCCTTTCCGTAAACCGTTTACACCACTTCTACCCAGCCAGTCCCCTGTGGCATCCGACGAAGACATACGATACAACTCCAATATGTGTAATAGATATATGATTGACAGAAAGAAGCCGCTTTTCTATTATTGCAAATAAATAAGGTTAGATATAATATAAGCATGATATTGGAATCATCCGAAGGAAGGTCTTATATATAGATCTTCAATTCTGTCCTGAGCTTTAAGGAGGAATTATGAAAGCAAATAATTTGAATAATGATAATATACCGGGATTAACCCGTCGAAAATTTATATGGATGTCTTCTCTGACATTAGCTGGAATATTAACGGGTTGTGCGATAAACCCTGTTACGGGGCAAAATCAGTTTATGCTTGTTTCAGAAGATTCTGAAATTCAAATAGACCAGAAAAATTCTCCCCAGCAGTTTTCCACAGACTACGGAACAATTCAGGACAATGCTTTAAATAACTATATAAACCAAACAGGCAAAAAAATTGCTTCCGTAACTCACAGGCCCAATATGCCATATACTTTTCGCTGTGTTAATGCTTCATATGTTAATGCCTATGCTTTTCCAGGTGGAAGTATTGCCGTAACAAGAGGTATTCTTGTAAATCTTGATAATGAAGCTCAGCTTGCTGCATTGCTCGGACACGAACTTGGTCATGTAAATGCAAGACACACCGCAGAACAGATGTCAAAAGGAATGCTGACTTCTGTTGTTGCCGGAGGCATTGCGGCTTATGCCGGATCGAAAAATGAATCATACGGCAAGATTGCACAAAACCTTGGAATGTTAGGATCGGGAATGCTTCTTGCCTCTTACAGCAGAGATAATGAGCGTGAAGCTGATGCACTTGGAATGGAGTATATGGTAAAGGCCGGTTACAGTCCGGATGGCTTTATTGGTCTCATGGATATGCTGAAAAGCACGTCCAAACATACTCCCGATGCGACAGAACTGATGTTTTCTACTCATCCTATGAGTGAGGAAAGATATGATACTGCGCTTCAAAAAGTCAGCACCACTTACAAAGATTACCGGAATCAGCAGTTTTACAGAGAACGTTACATGGATAATACTGCTAAACTCAGAGCTATTAAACCTGCGATAGAAGAGATGCAACAAGGCGATTTGGAAATGGGGAAACAAAATTATCAGACAGCAGAAAATCATTTTAAAAAAGCACTATCGCTTGCTCCCGGTGATTATACCGCTCTGGTTATGATATCAAAATGCCTTTTGGTGCAGGATAAGTTTAACGAAGCATCAAAATATTCGGAAACTGCTAAAAACGTATACCCTCAGGAAGCCCAGGCCGTTTATATCTCCGGATTTGCAAAGATGAAGAAAAAAGACTTTGAATCTGCTTATCAGGAATTTTCTAATTATGAAAGTACTCTACCAGGAAATTCCAATACAATATTTTACAAAGGTTTTTGTTTAGAGAGTATGAATAAGCAAAAAGAATCGGCATCCGAATATAACAGATATCTTCAGATGGAAAAAAGCGGCGACAATGCTACTTATTCTTACAAGCGACTTGTTGAATGGGGATATATAAAACCGTCCAACTGATATTTTGCCACTTAATAATATAATCCGTTAAACAAACTAAAGACATTAACTTATGCACCCAATCAATATACCGGAAGAACTACTGCCGGATTTAAACAGCAGGCTGGATTCCTTTCACAGCACATTTTATCAAACAGGGATTGATATCAAGAATGATCCGGAAACATATTTTGAACTCAAGCTGATTTTTGCTTTAAGTGATTTTGTAGCAAAAGCCTGTACAAGAACCCCATATATACTAGTGGACCTTTTAGGTACCGGGGATCTTAATAGATCCTATAATGGGGAAGAATATGCAAAAAATTTACTAAACCTTTTATCGGATACAAAAAGTGACCCCGATATAGGAAGTATTTTAAAAATATATCGTTGTCGTGAAATGCTGCGGATTGCCTGGCGTGATCTATCGGGGGCAGCCGACTTTTCTGAAACAGTTAATGACCTATCGATTTTTGCAGATTCATGTATTGATGCCGCACTATCCCGTCTTTATGAAGGCATGAAGTCAGAATTCGGAACACCCTTAAATTTGAAAGGCCAGCCACAAAGACTTGTTGTTATCGCTATGGGCAAACTCGGAGGCTATGAACTTAATTTTTCATCAGATGTTGATCTTGTATTTGCTTATCCGGAAAGAGGAGAAACAAAAGGCGGGGAAAAAATAATAAGCAATGAAGAATTCTTTGTCCGGCTTTGTCGCCGTCTTATAACTATTATCGGAGCAACTGGCTCTGAAGGTATGGTTTTCCGGGTAGATTTACGTCTTCGCCCTTATGGAGAAAATGGGCCGATTGTTATGGACTTTGACAGCATGGAAGATTATTATCAGGAACAGGGCCGTGACTGGGAGCGATATGCGCTGATAAAAGCAAGGATAGTTGCAGGCGACAAAACTGCCGGAAAAATACTTTTAGAAAGGCTCAAACCCTTTGTTTACAGGAGATACCTTGATTTTGGAGCTATTGATTCCTTAAGAGATATGAAGAAAAAGATAGATCTCCAGGTCAGGCAAAAAGAAATGAAAGATAATATCAAGCTGGGACCGGGGGGGATAAGAGAAATAGAATTTTTTGCCCAGATCTTTCAGCTTATACGCGGAGGAGTGATTCCTGTTCTTCAGGAACGGAAAGTAATAAAAGTATTAAAAATTCTTTCCGAAAAAAATTATATTCCTGAAGATACCTTAAATGAACTTGAACATGCTTATTATTTTCTGCGTATTGCAGAAAATCATTTACAGGAATTTTCCGATAACCAGACTCATGACTTGCCGCAAGATTCTGTATCGGAAATTCGCATGGCCGTTTCTATGGGTTTTTCAGACAAAAAGGCATTTCATGCAGAGCTTGACCGGCACAGGAAAAATGTGCACCGCCATTTTGGCAGTCTTCTTGATACAGGAGAAAACGGTGCAGTTAATAATGAAGATAATATTGAAAATCAATTATTTGATGTCTGGCAATTTCCTGACAGGAAAGAAAATAATATAAGCATTCTCACATCAGCCGGTTACAAAAGACCTGATGAAGTAATTAATCTGCTTATGCATTTTCAAAATGATAATTCCACTCGGACACTTAGCGGCAGCGGGAGGCAAAAGCTTGACAAATTACTGCCTTTAATCCTTAAAGAAACAGGCATGTCCGATGAACCTTTTGTTGCGTTAAATCGTATTGTAGATCTTCTTAAAGCAATTGAAAAACGCACATGCTATTTGTCTCTTTTATTAGAAAGCCCGATTGCAATGAAACATCTTGTAAAACTGGCTAAATCAAGCTCATGGATTGTATCATTTCTGGCCCGGCATCCGGTACTTTTAGATGAACTTCTTGATCCAAGAACTCTTTATGTGCTTCCTCAAAAAGAAGAACTCAAATTAGAAATCAAAAAACGGCTCGAAATGGTTTCTTCTGAAGATCTTGAGTATCAAATTGAACAGCTTTGTATATTTAAACAGGTAAATACTCTTCGTGTTGCTGCTGCAGATGTAACCGGCGGTCTTCCTCTAATGAAAGTTAGCGATCATCTTTCATATATTGCCGAAGTAATAATAGATAGGGTGCTTAAACTTTCATGGAACCATCTTGCTCAAAAACATGGAGCACCGGATTGTATCCTAAACCGGAATAAACCCGAAAAGGGTTTTACGGTTATAGCATACGGAAAACTTGGCGGTCTTGAACTGGCTTACAGTTCCGACCTTGATCTTGTGTTTCTTCATTCAGGTATTGATGGCCTGACATCAGGCGGCCCAAAGCCTATTGAAAATTCGCAGTTTTTTGCAAGGCTCGGACAAAGAATGGTACACATATTGACATCCTATACACGTGCAGGAATGCTTTATGAAGCCGACATGAGGCTCAGACCAAGCGGAGGGGCAGGACTTCTTGTCAGCAATATTGAAGGATTCAGAGAATACATGCTTAACGAGTCCTGGACATGGGAGCATCAGGCAATTGTGAGAGCTAGACATGTAGGCGGAGATAACAGCCTTGCAGAAAGATTTCAACAAATCCGTCAGGAAGTACTATCACGCCCAAGAGATAAAGAAAAACTTAGAAAAGAAGTAACTGAAATGCGTGAGCGAATGAGAAAGGAACATTTAAAAGTTGAAGAGGGTATGTTTGATTTGAAGCAGGATACGGGGGGTATAGTAGATATTGAGTTTCTGGTTCAATATCTCGTTTTGTTAAAATCGAGTGAATTTATCGAGCTTACAAAATGGACCGACAATGTTAGAATCCTTCAAACGCTCGCAGAGACGAAAATAATCGATGAAAACACTGCTCACTTTTTAAAAGAAGCCTATCTAACATACAGATTGACATCTCACAGGCTTGGCCTCCAGGAAAAGGCTGCAAAAGTAGAAGAAAGCCTTTTTACTGATATAAGGGAGCAAGTTAAAACAATCTGGGATTCTTTAATAAATAAATAATATTTTAGAGCCAGTTTCAAAACGCCCCATTTGGGCCGGCGTTCAAGCATTTCGCCATAAGAATAAGGAACAGGCGAATTATGCTTGCTGATTATATAAGTATATTTTGCCATCAAAGAACGCGGCATTTATCAAAAGGCGCTATATTCTGAGGATAGTATAGATTAACTAATTCTTATGACCACAACTGTTTATTTACAAGCTCAATATCATCTGTCTTCAAATGGAAGGGATAATTTCTTATCTTCGGAGGAGGAAAATTACCATAGGGCCTGTTACATGCGACCATTCCGTCTTTTCCTTTACAACCACTGGTCATAAAGGGTAGCCCGGAATTAATAATTTGATTCAATTCAAATTCCGGTAATCCAAAATCTTTTATCTGTCCCAAGTTATCGAAATCGAAATTATTGATGCCGGTAATATTTTCATCAATCAGATACCTGGCCAGTTGAATTCTTCGATATTGTCCGACAGGAGGTGGTTGTTGCTGTTCCATTTGTGAGCCAGGCTCAGGATAAAACGAGAAGAGATGAGTGCCTCCACCCATATCGGATGACCTTTGGATAGTTTCGACCATTTCTTTTTCTGTCTCACCCAATCCAACAATGAGATGAACTCCGGAGTTTTCGCCGCCATATATTTTAATTACTTTCTGATAAGTATCCCAGTACTGTTCCCATCGATGAGGGCCTCTTACTCCTTTGCCCCTGTATTTATCGAACAACTCCGGTGTAGCTGCATCTATGGCTACGCCTATCTTATCAGCACCGCTTTCCTTATATTTAAGCAAATCAGCTTCCGTGGTAATTGTAGGACATATAAGAACCGAGATGGGAGTATCCAGTTTGGCCCTTATTTTTTCTATAATGTAAACTGCATCTTGAGGTGACTTCTTTCTGGTGATCATGGAGATGCAGATTCTTTTGAACAAATTTTTACTTGCGTTCATCTTTTCTATGATATCTTCCAGAGCGTAGATGGGCCAGTCTACCCTGATGAAACTATTTTCTTTAGAATTAATTAACCTGTCTCTTGAAAGACCGCAATATGCACAATTAGCAGTACATCCATTGGAATAAATTTGCAGCAAATTGATACAATATAACCTGGCATTTCTATAGAAACGCCCATTTTTAAAACCAAGAGTTAATGCAGCAGCCATACTCATCTTCAAGTATTCAGGGCTTTGTTGTTCCATATTTCTTCCTTCGATATTCATTCCCCCTTAACAAAGGGGGATTAAGGGGGTTGTTTCCTTGTTCAATATTGGATATTCAAATTACTTTCATATGCCATCTTGTCCGGGAAGGTTATCCGAAAATCTTTTTATCTACCTTGATTATATTCTGCCTCAACCCCAATTCATCATATCCATATCCCATGGCAATTCCTAATGCCTGAGTTATGGGTAAGGAAGGCAGAGTCTTTGTATTTTTATCTTTTACTTTTAATCCCATCTGATTTACATCATAGGTCATCTGGCAATTTCCGCAGGCTGTTAAAATCATACTTATATCTTTGGCAAAACAGGTTTGCAGATTTTGTTTCAAGATATTAATGCATGCATCCTGGTTTGTAGCGATCAAAGTTTCCCCGCAGCAGGCATTCAAATCAAAGATTTCAGATATAAAGCCAGAGGCAAAATCTTTAACGGCATCTTTTGTAAAATTCATTATTTCGGCTGGCCGGTAGATCTGACAAGGATGCTGCATGGCAACCTTAAAATCCAGGATTATTTTAATATGATTTTTTACTTTCCCAATTCCAATTTCTTCAGCCAGAAGTTTTAAAATATGTATGACCCTTGTCTTGTTATTGAATTCAAGCCCTATTTTTCTTAGAATCTGCTTCACATGGTGAGCTTTGTCCATATCACTTTCCATTAGCTGCTTTGCTCTGGATAAGGTATTGGTGCAGCTTCCGCAAAGAGTCAATATATCCAAATTTTTACTTTCCGCTATGGCAAGGTTTCTTGCGGCTACCGCAAGCCATAAATCCTCATTTCTTGATTCAAGCATTTGTGAACCGCAGCAACCAAAATCAAGATCAACCAGTTCTATGCCTAATTTTGTCAATACTCTTCTGGCGGAAATTTCATAATATGAAAGCCTGTAAGGTATAATACAACCTCTGAAAAAAGCGTATTTCATTGAAAGTCCTTGGGCATACATATCTCAAACAATTGCAAATAATCATTGTTTTCTTTTTCTTTCATGGAAAAAGCATTACCGGAAATTATTATCCCGGCTATCAATCTTTTATAAGCTTTCGGGTAATTTTCGGATCTTCTCCGAAGACTAATCATAAGGTCTCTGGGCCTAAAGTCTGTTGGGCAGGCATCATCGCAGGCAAAGCACATGGTACAATGCCATATCTCTTTAGTATCAATAAGATCTTCTTCTTTTCCGGCAAGATGCTTTCTGATTATATTGCCGATTCCAAAACCGAAAGGAGTGAGGGGACACACTTTTTCGCAATCCATACAACCAGTACACTCAGACACAAGCCCCTCCTGTAATACTACAACAAGTCTTATGAAATTCGATTTCTAAGCCGTATTCCTTTGCTCTTTTTATCGCTGCATCAGACCAGATAGCGATCCGGTTTGCTCCTGAATCTATAGCCAGAACTTCCAATTCTTCGCTTACCTTTCCTCGCGGGCGGGCGCAACCTAGTGAAATCAGGGTATTTGGCATCTTTATTCTTGCCATAGCTATGAGCCTTCCCACCTCAGATGGATCAGGCGGTAATACATTTTGTATCGGGGTTCCAGCCAAAGGCATTAATACTACAATAACCAAAATCGGGGGTTCAAATTCGGCTATCATCTTTAATGCATCCCATTCCCCTTTAATCTCTCCATAGTTTAAACCTGCAACAATATGAGGGGCGATAGGAATCCCTACCTGTTTTAAAGCCTTTAATGAATTTTTTATTGATTCAATACCTGCATTTGTGTGGCAAACGTTCTTAAAGGTTTCATCGTCTCCGATTACATCAATTAATGCTTGATCTACTCCTGCATCCTTGAATCTTTTGGCCGTTTCAAGATCTATCAGACCGGAATGGATAGATATGTTTAAGTCAGTAAGTCTTTTAACTTCAGAAATGGCATCAATAAAAGGCTCCCACGGTATTCTCCCATTTTTGAGACAACCGCCGCTGATCAGACAACCTGAATTGCCAGACTCATTTATCTTTATGCATCTTTCAACCAATTTCTCCGGGGTGGTAGCAGGAATCATGGATTTTAAAAGTTTACCGCCACAATGGTCGCAGTTTAATTCGCAGCTTTCTCCGGTAATTGAAATAGCAGGATATTTCCCTTTTTCTTTATTTAAGGTTATCATCCCCGGAAGATAGAAATCTATTTTTTTTCCCCATTTTTCCCAGGAAAGTTCTCTGGCTTCTGACAGCAGCCCGGATACATCTTTATTTTCTCCAATACCCATCAAAGCCCACCCATGTCTTTCGCAAGATTTGATCTAATTGATCGTCCTTCCAGTGATTATCCAATAACTTTCTTTTTTGATGAGCATTATCAAGTGATCTTTGAAACAGACCCTTCCATCTTTTTTCATATTCACCAAGAAGCGTCAGATCCTTTTCTTGAATAGCTTTGGCAACAACTTCTCCTGCGATCTTTCCGCAGGAAATGGCCTGGGAAATGCCTGCACCGGTTATTGGATCTGTCTGTCCGGCGGCATCTCCAATTATCAATATGTTTTCATGTGGGCTGGTATCAAGATACCCGCCCACCGGAATCAACCCGGCAGTATAAGCAACTGCGCTCTTGTCTTTGATCTTTTCTTCCTTTTGTAATCTATCCAATAAATGTTTTAAACATGTTGATAGTTTTATGCGGCCTATCTTATTGTTTATTCCTACACCAACATTTGCCGTTCTGCCTTTGGGAAACAACCAGCCATATCCACCCATATATTCCATGCAGAAATAGATGCATGTTGCTTCTATCGGTTTATTGAGAAGTACTTCACATTGTGCGGCAGATACAAATTCTTTATTTTTTCTGTTTATCCATCCGCCTACTGTGGAGTTTGGCCCATCAGCCCCGATAATCACTTTTGCCTCAATACATATTTCTTTGTTTCCCGTTCTGGCAATTAACCCTGTCTTATTACGGGAAAGAGCAATAGTTTTGATCATCAGATCAGCACCATTACTGATTGCATCCAGGGCCAGTCCTTTATCAAATAGCGACCTGTCAATTATATACCCCGGCGCCTTTGTTTCTACTACATCACCTCCCGGCATGTATGTTATCATCATACCGACTTCCTGAGTGATACAGCGGCTATTAAAATTAACCTGTTGCATCAATAGCTTGGGAATGTGTTCAGCGCATTGAACCGGCGATCCTATACAAGCCTTCTTCTCGATAATTAAGGTGCGAATTCCCTTCTCGGATGCAACCCTGGCTGCAGTTGTACCAGCAGGTCCTGCCCCTATTATCACTAAATCATAGTTTAATATCTGACTCAACTTCTCATTCCTCATTCCAATCATCTTCCACACTTTTACTACAAGCATAATTGGAGGCATATAAAATGCCACCCTACGGCAGGACTGTATTCCCCCTTATAAAAGGGGGACAAAGGGGGTTATTACACTCCGCCGCAATCCCCTAATTTATGAAGTTTATCTATAAAAACGAATATCCAATATCGAACAAATAATTTCGAATTATGAAATAGTTGGCGTGGTATAAATCCCCGCCCTACATCATCTGCCGTAGGGCGGCATTTTATATCGCCACGAATGCTTCCTGTTTTTGTCTTTGGGAATAATCCTCTATATCAAAATTATTCTTTTTCTTCGACATTCATTATTCCTTGTTCTATATTCGATATTCAAATGAGCCACTTTCAAAACGTTTCAGTTTGGTCAAACTCAAGGCGGTCGAAAATTTCAACCACAGGAATACATTTAGTATTTCGAGGATTGGAATTTGAGTCCAACGCAGAGATCGGCCAAAATGGGGCGTTTTGAAAGTGGCTCAAATTACTTTCATATAGGTCTTAAGCTTTGTCTTAAGGTCGATAGCTATTTAATATCTTACTGATCAATCCTGCATCCAGTTCGGTCTGACCTTTAAAAACACTGACATAGGCATCATTTTCTTTCCCCAGCTCATAACAGGTAGTATTTTCAATATCGATCAATATGCCGGAAAGCCCGGCCATCTCAAAATCCTTCCGGTGTTTGACATAAAATTGTCTGCAACAACTTCCGATATAAGACTTTATCCCTTTAGATTCCATATCGGCAAATGTTTCCATCAAGTCCTCAAAACTGGTAATAGTAACAGGATTTAACCCCTTTTCATTTGCCAAACGATAAGCATCTCCAACACTGCATTCCCCGCAGTCCACACACTCCCTTTTGTGTCTATGTTCACAATCAACAAGCTTGGCGCAATAAGGAAGCAATAAGTAAGATGGTTTCTTTTTGATTATCTGATCAAAAGTACCATTTACGGTAAAGATCCTGTTAGCTTCAGGCGAAGAGATTCCATGTTTTAAGCATTCAACTTTTTTTACCGCCTCATATATTGCATCGACGAAATCCGAGGGAGAAATATCCGGGAATAATCCCTTTCCCTTTTCAAAAAAATCAAAAACGACTTCCTGTATTCTTGCTCTTTCCGCCCGTGTAAATTTTAAGGTCGCTTCCAGATCAAATAAGGCGCTTTTCGGATGGGCAAAGAAATCACCCGTAATTAAAACACTCTGAATGATATTGGTCTCAACATTAATCGTTAAAGAGACCTGAATTGATCCGCCTTTTGTCCTGTAACTTGAGGTTAAGATCGGAAGTTTTTCAACAGATCCTTTTCTTTGGTAAATCCACTCATTCGATTTAAATCTATCTATCTTATTTTTAAACAGCCCTTGTTCATATTCTGTAAGGCCCTCTTCTGCAAATTTGATTTTTAATGTTTCTTCAAAACCTTCTTTTATCGCATCCTTTACTTCGCTCAATTTTGGCAGGTATCCCAGTTCCCACTTAAGACTTGTAGTGCGTTCCCTGGCGGATTCTATCCCTTTATCCATTAACTTTTCTGTAGGGATTCTAAGGGATTTTAACATGGTATCCACGTCAAAATCCATAAGTAAGGTT
Source organism: Pseudomonadota bacterium (assembly GCA_018817425.1). Taxonomy (NCBI): domain Bacteria; kingdom Pseudomonadati; phylum Pseudomonadota; species Pseudomonadota bacterium. The sequence continues at coordinate 16,735 of JAHITX010000139.1, read as the reverse complement.
CCCTGAAACAAAAATGCGTTTTTTTCTTCAGTTCCTCCTGTCCCGGAAATCTTTTTACCTGCTACTTCTATATCGTTTTTAGGACGATATTTAGCATCAATACCAAACCTCTTTAACCCAAGGATAACAGCCTGACATATCTTCTTAAATAATATCTCAGGATTTGCAGCTCCTAATTCCTTTTTGGAAGCATATATTCCCCACCCAAGCTGGGAACGATCAAAAAATATAGCTCCGCCCCCGGTCATTCGTCTGTTAATATCAATGCTTTGTTCTCTGCAATAACTTGTTCTGATTTCCTGCTCTACACTTTGATAGTAGCCAACAAGGACTGCTGGTGGGCTAAATTGTAAAAAACGAAGAGTATTTGGAACAAGTTCTTTACTTCTCGCTTCTAATATTAAGTCATCTAAGGCCATGTTTTCAGCTGCACTCAAGACTCCCGTATCCAATAAGCGCCAATTTTTCATTATCAAGCCCCTATTTCAAAGGTCAGAGGAATACTTCGAATATTTTCGCATACGGTATCAAGCTGTTTTTTTGCCCCGGACATCAAAAGAAGGATGCCTTTATGCACGCTTAAAGCAAAAAAAAGACCTTGTGAGTTTTCATTAAAAACCTTATATATTTCCGGAACGCGGCTGTTCATTGTAAGAAACTTTATGGTATCATGATCATCAGGAATCAGATCCTCCAGAAATCTTTTTTCCCAGATTTTCATATTTGATTTAAGACTTTTTTCCCCTGGATTAAGATAAGTTGTAACAATTCCTTCGCCTTCCAAACCCATAAGTTTAGCGCCAAAATCATTAATAAAAAAAATATTGGATGCATTGTCAGGGATTTGGTTTTGATGGAATTGATCAAGATTTCCATTATGAAAAAGCACTTCTACTTCTTTATTTTTCCTGACAGGCAATACTATATTTTCTATCCCATCAAATTTATCAGACAGTTCTTTTGAAAATGATGGGCCTTCAATAATCCTGTGCAATGGATAACCGGCATTATAAAGTGTTTTATATTTACTGCCATAAGTAAATTTTATTGCCGAAAAGGTTGAGGACAACTCAAATAATGAAGAACCAAGAGTTTTGTTATGCAAAGAATTGTAACCTATCCCACCTTCTTTAATAAAGCTGCTGATTGTTTTTTTTTCGCTCAACGGCTCAACAGGAAGACAATATTCTCCCAGTTCGGCATTTACCTCGCTAATAGTAGCGTCGCCGTTTAACTCAACAATTTCAGTATCTATCCATGTAAGTATTTTATTCATTTTTCACCGGATTAATTTTGGCAGCATCAATGTGATATCCTGAACTTCTATTTCACTTCCTATTCTTCTTGCCCCTTCTCTTAAATTAACCATACAGGTGGGGCAGGCGGTGGCAATGATTTGCGCACCCTGTTCTTCTGCTTCTTTTACTCTGTCTTCGGCTATTTTTGCCGCCAGATCAGGATCACTTGCAGCAAATGGACCTCCGCAGCACATTGCCTCATCTCTGTTATAGTCAAACTCAAGCAAATCAACTCCTGGAATTGCTTTTAACAAAGCCCTGGGTTCTTCATAAGTTTTGCAATGTCTTCCGATATCGCACCCGTCAAAGTAAATAATTTTGTTTGGAAATTCTTTTTTGAATACAAGTTTGCCCTGTTCAACCAACTGATGGAGAAGTTGAGTTATATGCAACACTTTATATTTTTGAGGATATTTGTTTTTTAAAGTTTTATAACATCCGGCACATGAAGCAAAAACAGTTTTAACTTCAAGCTTATCAAATACTTGGATATTTTGCTGCATAAATTCATTTGCCTTCTCTTCTTCACCCATTCGAAATAAAGGATCGCCGCAGCAGCTTTCCGAATTTCCCATCACATTAAAATCAAACCCTACACTTTCTAAAACCTTTATAATAGATTTGGCAATCCTATTGGAAGAATATGAAGATGAACAGCCAACGAAATACATATTATTACTTTTTTTGTGCTCACGATATTGGGGAGGAAGCCATGCCCCTCTTTCTTCTTTATCTTTAGAAAAAGGGTTTCCACATTTTACCAGATTATCTCTTAGCATTTTTTGGGATTCAGGAAGTTTCCCAGCTTCTACGAACTGTTTTCTTAATTGTGAGACAATTTCAAGATAATCAACTCCTGTGGGACAAATCTCATTGCAGTTTCCACATAAAGCACATGTATAAAATGATTCAATAAGATCCTTGTCATATTCCAGTCCGCCTTCAATATATTTTTTCAGAAGATACATCCTGCCCCTTACCGTTTGGCTTTCAAAACCCACATTCTTTGATACGGGACAGCCAAAACGACAGAAGCCGCAACTGGCGCAGGTATAAACATTTTTGGAAATTAAATCTTTTATATCTTCTTTCACTTTCTGCCCTTTAGAAGCTTTAAAGAATTATTTATAAAACTATCCGGAAGGCGATTTGCACTTTTTGCAAGAAAAGCAAAAAGAGGCGTCGCATGTTTCATCAATATAAAAACAAGAGACAAAAAGATATCAGGGATTCTGCTTTCAACTGTTTTGCCCGGATTAAGTATGTTTTTTGAATCTAAAGTCCTTTTTATCTCTTTCATTACATCAAGTGATTTGCCATGAATATCTGCCATCTGGTTTGAGTTGAAAAGCCCAATCCCATAAACTGCGCCATGATATTTTTTCCCTGTTTCAGCTATTTCACGGGTATAAGAAAGGGTCTTCATAAACTCATATTTTTCTCTTTCATCTGTCAGTACTACAGGAAAAACACTTATGGCGCCATTATCACTACAGACACCTTTGAAAGCGAATCTTTTTCCCTTTAAAACGGTTTTCCACTCATTAAGCGCCTGTCCCAGGAACCTTGCAGGAAGTCTGATCTCCTGAGTCAATAGTGTCGGCCCTAGGCTTTTAATGCTAAGAGCTGTTTTATATCTGTTTCCCCATTCTTCTTCTGCCATTTCATCGGATAATCTTGTGCCACGGCAAATAGTGTTTATTGCTTTTTCTTTTTCCTGCAACTTACCGTTTATATCATTTAAAGTAACTGCTAATATCATTTTACTTTCAGGTAACCGGCTTCCTTTTTCTCTTAACAATCCGATAAAGCCTTCATCCATGATGTTATAATAATAAGGACTTATTTCGTTTAACTTGATAACAGCCTCCAATCCTGCATCAAAACTGTCAAAGCTAAACAACATATGTTTCATATTATTTTTTTTAAATATTTTAATAGTTGCTTCACAAACTATTCCCAAAGTCCCTTCCGAACCAACAAAAATCCATGAATCCCAAGGATTGGTTTGTATAACCGTTCCATCAGGGAGTACTACTTTAAGAGATATTATATGGTCACCAAGTGGCCCGTGCTGGGAAACACCAATTCCGGAAGAACCACCTGTTGCAATATAACCGCCGATTGTAGCAACAGGGGCGCTTGTAGGACAAGCGCCCAGATGAAAGCCATACTTTTCAACGGCATTTGATAGACGTTTCCACTCTGTCCCGGTTTCAACCGTCACATAATCATCTTCAGTGTTTACTTCTATAATACGATTCATACCGCTTAGATCTAAAACTATGCCTCCGCCAATCGGCAGGACTCCACCAAGCCCCCATGAACCTCCACCCCTTGGTGTAACGGGAATGTTTTTTTGAAAAGCATATTTCATGATGTCTGCAATGTGTGATAAATTGGCGGGCCTTACAACAACATCAGGCTTAGCTACACCAAATCCCTTAAGCAAATCATCCGGCAGCGGGGCCAGATCATGACTATAGCAAATACGATCAAGATTGCTTTCGCTTATCTTTTCCTTACCGACAATTGCCGCTATATCTTCATATACAGACATCAGGTATTTTTTACGCCCCTTCCGTTTGAGCTTTAACTCTCTCTATTTCTCCATTTAACCAATCCGCCAAACCGGTCTCATGCGTCATCAGAGTCTTAAGTTCTTCTTCAAGATTGCTTGGCTTGATAACAATTACCCAGCCGGATTCATACGGGCTTTGGTTTATCAATGTCGGTTTTCCTTCCAGGATCTCATTGACTGAAATAATCTCACCGCTAATTGGCGCATATAGCTCACCGATCCACTTGGCGGATTGCATCTTGCCGAATGATTCACCCTGTTTTACTTCATCTCCCTCAAACGGAAGGTCGACATATACAATATCACCAGCCGATTTCTGCGCAAAATCTGTTACTCCAACTCTAACTTTTTTGAATTCAACCCTGGCCCAGATGTGTTCCTTATGATAGTGCAAATCATCGGGCATATCATATCCGTTAATTTCTGCCATTTTCTTTCCTTTCGAAATATAAATAAGGGATCAGTTTTCAGTGTTCAGGTGTCAGCAGTTTAGTTTCTGACACCTGACGCCTGACACCCGAAACCAAATTACAGTCCCATAGCCTCAGCTACCAATGCCGGAAGATTTATATATTCCAATTTAGCCTTCGCTGCTCTACCTGCCAGCGTAAGTTGTTCTACACACATAGGACAGGCCGATGTAAGGACTTCTGCGCCGGTTGCTACAGCCTCTTTAATTCTGTCATTGGTAATAGCCAATGCCAAATCAGGTTCCAATGCCCTAACAGCCCCTATGCCACTACCACAACAACCGGAAGCCTCTCTGTTTCTTTCCATTTCCTTAAGGGTGATGCCGGGAATGCTTTCGATCACTTTCCTGGGTGCATCAAATATTCTTGCATGCCTTCCCAAATGGCATGGGTCATGGTAGGTCACAGTTTTATTTATTTCTTTGGTAAATTTCAACTCCCCTTTTTTAACCAGATCCGCAAGATATTCACTTATGTGAATAACCTTGAAGGGAAGCTTGTCTTCTATAATCTCAGGATATATATCCTTGATGGTATCCAAACAACCTGAACATGCGGTTACCAATGTCTTAACACCTGCCGCATCCAAGGCTTCCATGTTATGCAATGCCATATCTCTTGCCACTTTGGTATTGCCGCCCCAATACTCCATTACTCCGCAGCACCACTCCTTATCAGCCAGATATGCAGGCGCGGCTCCTGTAGCCTTGAGAATTTTTATTGTAGCCTCTGCTTCTTTACGATCACGATAGACGCCATAGCACCCTGAAAAGAAGATAGTATCTCCTTTATCAGGAAGTTCAAACTTTTTAGCCAGTTTATTCTTTTCCTCCAGGCTTCCCCCGAAGGTATTCTTGTTTTTGGATACGGTAGCATGAAGTTCCTGCATTATTTTAGGTTCCAACCCCAGTGCAATCGCATCCTCTCTCATTTCCCGGACTATTTTTGCCGTATCAACTAAGGATTTGCCGTTTCTCATATCTACTGACCCGCATTGCTCCACGCAACTTTTACATCCAAGACAGGTATAAAGCACTTCAACAAGCTCGGGAGAATAATCAATGGCGCCCTCCAGAATTCCCGCGGCAACTGCAACTCTTCCCCTGCTGAAATAATGTTCAAATCCTCCGGTATGTTCCCTTACGGGGCAAACATAACGTACTTTTTCAGAGTATTTTGCCCGACAGATACCACACCTTGCACATCTGGCAACATTATATCGATATTTTTCTAGCATATCTTTTCCTCCTCTCTACAAACCCCAATGTCCGGGATTAATTATATTGTTGGGGTCCATTGCTTTCTTTAAGGTGCGCATGAATTCATAATAAGAAGGTGACCAGTTGGCGCCTGTAACTCCGGCGGGTATACGCTGGGCGGTTGTTGCAAACAGCCCGTCATTTATCGTGACATTAACAAACTCGTCAGCTATTTCCATAACTTTCTTTCTTGCTTCCGGAACATTAACCTGCCAGTAAACATTTGTCGAAAGATAGCACTCGCCGTGCCCCACAGGCAACATAACATCCATTCTGACACCGCCATATTCCTTTATGCCTTTTTCTTCGAATCTTTGATCAATCAGCTCAGCATACTTGTTAAAGAGTCTCGGAAGATCTTCTTTGGGAACATGCGTCTCGAGAAATACCCACATACCTATCGAAGCAAGCTTTCCCATTTCACGATACATTTCTCCGGTGCCGGCTGCACTGGCCTGCATATGAATCGCTTCCGAACCCATTTCACCCCCTGCCGCCTTGCAAACCTCATCTACTACCTTAATCTTGCCTGTTACCTCCTCTTCCTCATATCCTCTGGTATAGCATAATAAAACCCAACATGGGTCTTTCATAAACAGCGCCGTAGCATTGGGTGCAAGTCCGACAAGATTAGTATAAGGAAAGGGCTCTATCGCCATCAACCTGGACATGGCATTCCAGATATCGTCAAAACTCTTGAAAAGAAAGCCTCTTGGTTTGGCAACCGTTTCGAGGGGGTAAATTGAAAGCGTTACTTCGGTCTTGATGCCGAATGTTCCTCCATCACCGATGAATATACCGGTTGTATCGGGTCCGCCCCCATCACGCATGAAGGTGGTTTTACGATGCACATTAGTCCCCGGACCTCCCCCGGTTTGGATCACGCCTCCGGTGGGCGTAACTATTTTCATGCCCAGTATATGATTCGCATTGGGTCCCACAACTTGCGTTCGCGTCGACCATCCTCCACCCATAACGCCGCCTATCAAGCCACCGAGCGTATCCGCATAATAGGGCGCCCAGACAAGATTTGCATAATATCCCTTTTCGGTCAGCTTGGTTCCCAGCTCGCAAACACCGATGCCTGCCTCAGCTGTTACCGTCATGTTTTCTTCATTTATCTCAATTATTTTGTCCAGCCGTGTAGTATCAATTACTATACTTCTTCCGGGTATGCCTGCCGGAAAACCAAAAATAGAAGCGCCTCCACCCCGCGGGATTACCGGAGTATGAGTCAGATTTGCAAGTTTGATGATCTCCGATACTTCTTCGGTGCTGCCGGGCCTTACTATTATCCCCGGAACCTTTCCCGGAACAGGACTTGAGTCGCGGGAATATGCCCACAAAGCAAAGTCGCTGTCTGTTGTAAATTTGGAACCAACAATCATCGCCAATTCACCATACAATGGATGATGTTCTTTGACTCGCATTACATTCATTTTTTACTCCTTTCTATGCATAAATGGTTAAATCGTTTTATAATATTTAAATTGTAACATAAGACTCAACGGACTAAGACGGGTGCAGTCACCGATGCCTCTGCTGCTATCTCCGCATCCAATGTAGCCCATGGCAATTTCCATCTTGTCTTGGAAGTTGTCGTGACCATGCTATTCAGAGTGACTACAATGAGGATGCTAAGCCCTAGCGAAACAAACCACAGCACCCACTTGCCCCAGACGGGCATTCCGGCAAAATTCAGTGCGATTACGATCGGGACATCTATTATACCCCATCCTGTGGCAAACGCAAAGAACGGTAAAAGTGAAATGAGAGGCCGTTTCCAGCCCGTCAGAATCGGTACAAAAAAGTACATCAGAACACCACCAAAAAGCCATGAAGTTCCGTTTATCCACATATTATATATCGGAAAACCCAGAAATGTCAGCATTTGTGGCGGTTGGTATACATACGCCCCCATGGCGACACCTGGGACTTCGGCTACAAAGTCAAATAGGCAAAACAAAACCCATAAAATGATAAAGCCTTTGGTCTCCAGTCCTTTTTTTAAATAACTGTAGGCAATATAAGACAAGAGCGGAAATACAGCGGTATAACCAATGAGCATCCAAAAGGGCATGATTATTCCATATGCCTGGTATACAGGCATTATTGAGTTAACCGGCATTGTAACATGTACAAGTACTTCAAGGTTCCCCTCATTAAAAAAAGCTATAATCCCGGAACCCATCGTAAAGAGTAGTATCGGGTCTTTATGGCGTATGAGTCTATATACCCCATAAGCGATTATGCCCGCGAGTATTACAGACATCCAGACAATCTGATAAATCATTATGGAATCGGACGCTAATTGATCCACTTGCATTGGAAATATGTTCCCGTAATCAGCTATTTCTTCAGCCTGCAAGATTCCGCTACAAAAAAACAGAAAAGATAAGCCCAGTAACAATCCTAAAATGCTATAATTTCTTATCTCTTTCATGATATTTGATAGCCTCCTCACGACTCAAATAATAATCAATCTTTTTAATGGTAAAGCAAATCACGGCACAAGTGCGCAAGGCCCTCCAAGAAACACCCGTATAGCAACAGCAGGACCCGTGAAAAGAAGCAGATAAAGCCCATTCATGACCAAAATCCAGATGATAACACGCGCCAGTTCCCGCTGCCAACCGGCAGCAAAACGCTGTGCACCGAACCATGATTCGAATCGCACATGCCCGTTTGCAGCTCGCAATCTCAACACCCATAGGGTAATTACGGCATAAAAAACGAAAGGCACTACCGGATAAACAAGCGGAAAGTTGCCCTTAGCCATAACAAACACCGGGCCGATCAGAGGTTTTATATAGGAGTGAATGCCGTTTTTTACGCAAAGTCCCTCCACTAACAAGTCAAAGAGATAGAATATCGGAATACCGATAACAAGCACCGCACCGAGATTACTCAATTGCGGATACCGCGCATGCAGTTTTCTGACAAGCCATAGCATTACAGAATATATGCCGGCAAAAAAAGCTCCATATTGCCAGATCAGATTCAAGGGCTTGTTTGGTGAAGTCCACAAAGTAGAACCCCAGGGCATAAGAGTAAGCTTTGGATTGAATAGCAGGTAGCAGCCCCAATCAGCGTATGGTTCCTGCCAGAACATGGTTGTTGTGGCAATGAACAGCAGCGTGCCGAAAGTCAGCTCCCTGGCACGACGGCTATTACGAATAAGATATATGAGTACAATAAAAAAAACAACAAGCATGAGTTTTTCCTGCACCCAAATTGCAGAAAGATTAGGATTGTTGAATCCCGGCGGCAGTTGCATATTATCAACTACGGCACCAGCGGTCCCACTTTCTAACTGTTGGCTCGAAGGCACGGTAATATCCGTTGCCGCCATGGCCGGATATGCAACAAGGGCAATAAAAAGAATCATGAAACCGTAAAGACAAGTTTTGTTAAACATCCTTACCCCCTTCTTCAGCAGTATAATTTTTCAAATCCCGTTTCTTCTTGCCAACAAAACAACTTCCAACTAATCCTTATGTCCTATGCTTAAAATGTGCCAAAATAATTATACTAATAAATACAATTATATAAACAACTAAAGCTTTTGCGAATATGGAATACAACACTTATATGTGTTGTTATTCACACTTATTGTGATAAAGTGCGAAATAAGATACGCTTTATTTGACCAACATAGGAGATTCTCATGCATATTGATGAAAATATTTTTTTTCGGGAAGCCACACTACGCATATGCGGAAGCCTGGAGATTGAAAGAGCACTGTGGGATTGTTTTATGTATATCCGTGACTATATCCCGGCAGATATTATGCTTGTAGATGTTTATGACACAGATACAGGAATAGGTGAAACCATTGCAAAAGCAGATTTAAACGGAGGAAAACTTACATCCGTCAAAACCATTGCCCAGGAAGATACGAAACGGATTATCGAGGAAACAAGAAAAAAGTCTGATATGCTATCAAAAGTTTTGGTGGCTGACCGAATCGGTGATCATCCTATAATGGGGCCTATGTCTGAAGTAATCGGCCATCCTGATGCCGCCTTTATGGGAATTGGTTCAAATCCTGAATGGGATTTAATTGCAGGTATTTTTATCGGTAATAACAAAGGAGAAAAATACTCGGAAAAGCATGTGCGACTGTTTACGCTTTTGGATAAGCCTTTTACCATCGCTCTTTCCAATTATCTGCGTTACAGGGAGGTCTTGAAGCTCAAGGAGAGCCTGGCAGATGACAACCGGTATTTGCAACAAGAGTTGCGGCAACAAACGGGAGAAGAAATTGTAGGTGCTCATTTCGGCCTGAAGCAGGTCATGGAAATGGCCGGGCAGGTAGCACCCCTGGCCAGCCCCGTTCTCCTGTTGGGAGAAACCGGAACCGGAAAAGAGGTCATGGCCACGGCCATTCATAATCTATCGCTACGCAAAAACGGTCCTTTTATTAAGGTGAATTGTGGCGCAATTCCGGAATCACTTATGGATAGCGAGCTTTTCGGCCATGAAAAGGGCGCATTTACAGGAGCTTTTTTACAAAAACGGGGACGTTTCGAGCGGGCCCAGGGCGGTACGATCTTTCTTGATGAGATTGGTGAGTTAACGCCCGGAGCGCAAATCAGGCTATTGCGGGTAATACAGGAAAAAGAGATTGAACGTGTTGGCGGAACAGAGACCATCAAGGTTGACATTCGTGTTATAACCGCCACGCACCGCAATCTTGAGGCCATGCTGGCTGAGGGCAAATTCCGCGAAGACCTTTATTTTCGCCTTCGGGTTTTTCCAATTGTTATTCCGCCACTTCGTGACCGTCGTGCCGACATTCCTGCACTGGTCCAATATTTCATGATGAAAAAAACCAGAGAGATGGGTTTTGTAAATATCCCCTCTCTTGCTCCAGGAGCAATTGAAAAACTAATGAATTACAACTGGCCCGGCAATGTAAGGGAACTGCAAAATGCAGTTGAACACGCCCTTATCCTCGGCAGGGAACAACCACTGGCTTTCGACAATCTGGGCGACATTATCCCTCGCGCAAAAACAATAATACCCGATAGTGAAATGGAAAACCCCCTCAATCTTGAACAAGCAACTACACAAGCAATTGTAAAGGCCATGAACAAGGCTGGTGGCCGTGTGGGAGGGGAAAAAGGTGCTGCAAAGTTGTTGAATATAAACCCTTCAACTCTCAGGACGAAAATGCGCAAACTTGGCATTCCTTTTGGCCGTAAAAATAATGTGTGAGAATTTCTAATGACAATCCAAAATACTACATGATTTCAATTTACTCCATAAGCCGATCATTTATAACAACCCAAAGCGTGTAACAAAGATCCATATGGACACTGGAACAAAGTCTCGTTTTGCGGAAAGAAGAAGTGCCGAGAGAATTAATTCCAACCTTAAAAACAATTATGGAGGCCCTAAAGAAAATGACGGCTCCATTTGCAACCGTAATCAGAAACGGCGTGCACGAGCGTATATCGGCCTCACACCTTGTCCCTGGCGATATTGTAATTCTTGAAGCAGGAATAATTATTTCCGACGATATCAGGGTAATAGAGTCATCACGGTTGAAGATTGAAGAAGCCGCACTTACAGTGCGAATCTGTCCCGGTTGAAAAGCAAACTAAAGCTCTGCATGATGAACATCTTCCGATTGGTGACAGGAAGAACATGGCATATAAAGGTACTTTTGTTACTTATGGCCGTGGCACAGGGATTGTTACATCAACAGGCATGAATACTGAACTCGGCAAAATCGCAACCATGCTTCAGGATGAGGAAGAAGTAAAGACACCGCTTCAGAAAAGGCTTTTAAGCTTTGGTAAAAAACTCGCCTTTGCCATTCTTGCAATATGCGCTATTGTCTTTATAGCAGGCATTTTAAGGGGGGAAGCTCCTTTACTGATGGTATGTCAGCAGGTCAGTGCATTAGAAGGTTTGGAAAGTAAAATTGGGAGCGATCAAATATCTGTATTCGGTTATTTCATGACGGGACTTGCCCTTAGCAATGATGCCGAAACGGATGGAGAAAACAATATTATCGGTGATCCCACTGAAACTGCTTTGTACACTGCCGCGAAGCTTAACGGTTTTGATAAAAAAGAATTAGAAAAAAATTTCCCCCGCGTTGCCGAAATTCCCTTTAATTCAGACAGAAAGTGTATGACCACCTTTCATAAGTGGCAGGCATCAAGTTCGGAACCGGAAGATAAAGTTGCTTTCATCTCTTTTACAAAAGGAGCCCTGGATGTTTTAATTGAAAAGTCGGTTGATGTCTTAACATCTAAGGGAGTAACGGCAGTTGATATTGGTGAGATTAACAAGATTAACGATGCGATGGCTGCCGATGGCATGAGGGTTCTTTGTCTTTGCATTAGAAAGTGGGCTGCATTGCCTGACGATTTAGTTCCTGAAAATGTTGACAACATCCGGAAGTTTATAAAGTATATCATGACTATCAATGAATTATTGTTTACCCTTGCATTGTCGTCTGTGGTTTTTATTGCGGTAGAGATCGAAAAATTTATCAAGAGAAAAAAAAGCTTGAATGTTTTCTGAAATGGTTTTGCAATAGATCTCCCATACCGTCACTCCTGTGAATGCCGCTGGTTAGAACTACTTGACTATATTGGGTGACGCCATTTGCTCTTCCCAAAAATCGAGATGGGCAGGCACGAAAAACAAGCAAATCGGGCCTGCCCGAAACGTTGGGCATCTTTAAAACGAAAGGCAAAAAAACATATGGGTTAAGCGATCCTTGAAACGATCACGATTTTATAGCGTTGGTCATAAGCTCACCCACCCGTCGGGTGAAACCGGCAGGGTCGTTTATTTTGCCACCCTCGCTGATGGTGGCAAGGTCAAACAGAAGGTGGGCGTAATCTATGAGAACCGGCGCGGCAGCATCCTTTTCAAAGATCGAATTGATCTTATCGACAACCGGATGGTCCATGTTCAGTTCGAGAATCCTTTTTGCGTCGGGTGTTTTTTGACCCGAGGCCTTGAGAATTTTTTCCAGGTAGGCGCTCATGTCAGAGCTGTCCCCGGAAAGACAGGCCAACGAATCGGTGAGGCGGGTGGACGGTTTTACTTCTTTTATTTTTTCTTCCAAAAGCAGACGGAGTTGCTTGAAAAGGCCATCATATTTATCCTTTTTGTCATCGTCGACCTTGTCTAACGTAAGGTCGCCCTTTTCAGCACTTTTTAACGATTTGCCTTCGTATTCGGTGAGAGATTGAACCACCCATTCATCTATCGGGTCGGACATGAGCAGGACCTCATAATTCTTTGCCTTGAGCTGCTCCAAAAGAGGGCTGTTCAGAAGAGCGGTCATATTATCACCGGTAATGTAGTAGATTTCCTTCTGATCGGGCTGCATGTTGTCCACATACGTCTTGAGTGAAACCCACTTGCCGTCTGATTTGCTTGTCTTAAATCGCGCCAATTCGGCGATTTTGTTCTTGTTTTCAAAGTCGGAATGAATACCAACTTTGAGAACGGGCCCAAATTCTTCGTAGAATTTTTCGTATTCTTTGTCTTCCAGACCTTTCAGCAGTTCCAGAATCTTTTTGATAAGATTCTGGCGGATATTTCTCACCAAAGCGTTTTGCTGGAGAATCTCACGACTGATATTCAAGCTGAGATCCGATGAATCTACAACCCCTTTTACAAATCGGAGGTATTCCGGCATCAGCTCCGCACAGTCGTCCATAACAAAAACCCTTTTGCAGTAAAGGTGGATACCATGTTTTGCATCAGGGTTAAACATGTCAAGGGGCGCTTTGGAAGGTATGTACAAAAGGGCAGTGTATTCGGTGGTTCCTTCGAATTTGCTGTGCAGCCTCGCCAGGGGAGGATTCCAGTCATGGCTGATATGCATGTAAAACTCTTCATGTTCCTTGTCGTCGACCTCCTCCTTAGCCTTGGCCCATATCGCCTTCATGGTGTTTAAGGTTTCTTCCTTTACAACCTTGCGGGTGGTCTTCCCAAGGGGTTTGCCGTCCTTGTCCTTGATTTGCTCCGCTTCCGGAAGGGGTTCTTCTTTTTCAACATCCATAACCACCGGGTAGCTGACAAAGTCGGAATGCTGCTTGACAATGTGCCTGATGACCCATTCATCCGTAAAATCCTGTTCCCCGTCTTCTTTTTTCTTTAGTTCAAGGGTTATTGAAGTTCCCCGGCTTTCCTTTTCAGCTTCTTCGATGGTATAGGTTCCGTCTCCATGGGATTCCCAGCGAACCCCCTTTTCCGATCCGGCCGCTCTGGTCAGGAGGGTGATCTTGTCTGCTACGATAAAGGCGCTGTAAAATCCGACACCGAACTGGCCGATCAGTTCAGGGGTAAGGGTGTCTCCCTTGCTCTGCTCCATGGCCGCCATGAAAGCAGCCGTTCCGCTTTGAGCAATGGTTCCGATATTTTCCATAACCTCGTCATAGGTCATACCGATGCCATTGTCCGAGATTTCAAATGTCTGTTTGATTCCGTCCGGGGTGAGCTTAATCTTAAATTCCGTGTCGTTACTCAGAATATCGGGGTTTGTTTGGGCCTCAAATTGCAGTTTGTCGATGGCATCCGATGCATTGGATATCAGTTCGCGGAGAAATATCTCCTTGTTTGAATAAAGAGAGTTAATGATCAGCTTCAAAAGCTGCTTAACTTCCGTTTTGAATTCGTGGGTTTCTGCTTGATTACTCATAATTCCTCCAGTCAAAAGTCTGTTTTCAAATAATATAAAAATATACTCTAAAATGCGTGTTATTTTTAATTTGTCAACCCGTGTGGCTATATTATGGGCGTATAAAATTAAACTTATAAGATCGAATGACAGCCGGCTTTCTTCATCTAAATATCATTTAATTACTTGACAGAGGGCATCCAGGTTATGAATCGATATTATATTTGAAACAAAATTATGACGGACCTTTTGTTTTTCGTTCACCGGCAAGTTGTACCTTTCCGGCCGTAGAAACATTTATCAAATCGGGAATCAATCAAACAAAAAAGCGCATTATGGCTTGAATTAAAAGAAACTATAAAACTAAAGGGCGTTATATATTAAAATAACAATAGAATATGCATCTCAGAGTAGTATAATAATAATTAATTATCGTGTAGATAAAAAAATAGCCTCCTGATAGCATAACGGGGAATTATCGAAAACTACCATTTGATAAAAGGAGGCTATTTAAATGATTGATGACGTAAGCAGGTATAATTATTTTTGTCAATTTCGTTCGGCAATACGCACAGGGTAACCGCATTTAGAAATCAACCTGCCAGGACTTTCATAAGATAATCATTATCCCAACCAGCCCTAAGTCGTTTTGATTTTATGCTCTTTTTCGGTGTTGTTTCTTTTTTAATCATATTCAAGGCAATATGTCTGAGCACAGCAAAATTTTCCGGTGCATTTCCAATTCTAATTCTGCTCTCATCTTCCCGGAACGTAACATCTAATACCCAGTGAAGGCTATTTTCAATACCCCAATGACTACGGACGGCATTGCCAAATTTTTTTGAATCATTTGCTATGCTGCCAATGTAATAGCTTGTTTTTTTTCTGTCTTTTCGTCGAATTGCCTTTCTCGATCAACCATACAAATTGTATTCAGATTTTTCCAGTTCTCTCTGCCTTGGAGCCAATCTATATCTGATGTTGTGCAATATCGCCGTATCTCAATTCTACCATGTCCGCCATCAACGCTCTCATAATAGTCGTATATCGAATCCCTAAAATTTCTGGAAAACTGTTCCTGAAAATACAACTTTATGTCATCATGCAATTTGCTTTGATTCCCCTTAAGAGAAAATATATGACGACGCCGAAAACTCGGTTGGCTTGCCGTTAAATTCAGCGACAGTATTTGAAGCACAAATGATAGTTGATAGAATACGCAATGTGAGAAAAGAATGAACCGTTTGATGTAAGCCGTTTAACGACGGATTTAGATTAGCATCAAACAGCTTAAAATTTAATTACATCAAAGCAAATACTGCTTTGAGCATTTTCGGCGAGAAAGCCCGTCAAGGACGTTGGAGCGAAACAACTCCTGGAGGGACAATTTAAGGGCTTCTCTCTGAATTCTTTAATCCGGATAAGGAATGATGTGGCGGTCAGCTAATAGTTGGGATGCCGGATAAACGTAACGATTAGATAAAGAGTTCGCCGCATGAGAGAACCGCCGGAAGCAAAGTGCATATTACCAAAAGTGCAGCAATAGAACTGTTTTCTCAATTTGGCTAAGAATATAAACAACTGATTATATTTGAATTATATTTTACACATTTTTGCTTGACATAAGGAGTATAGAATGTCCCGCACTATCCATGGTTGTAAAAATCGGGCCGCCGAACGCTGAATCCCGGAAGGTTCATTTTAAATCGCTCTCCTTGGGGCCGGAAACAGTTTTATGCTGATTGGAACCAACAATGATTGCTGAGCCATCTTTGATCAACTGCTGCCCAAGTGTCACGACCCTGCCGGATAACTCTTCCCCTTCCACCTGGACACGGTCTCCTTCGATGATACCTGTCTTTACCTCGCACCAGGCCACAGACTTACCGTCTTTGCTTACAATAAAAACCCCCGTTTTATCATCACGAGTGGTTATGGCTTGTTGAGAAATAATCGTGGCCTCCTGCACCCTTTCCAAAACCACTGTGGCTCTAAGTTCCGCTAAAAGTCCGCCGCAAAACTATCGGCACACGCTGAATCTGAGCCACCTCAACCGGCTGGGGCTGTATAGCCTTATCTTTTTTGTCGGATTCGGTCTTATCCCGAAACTGCCTGAAGAAAAGTACGCTTAATCCTGCAATAATACCGAGCAAAATATCTGCAATAATAATTTTAGACCTGCCCGATTTCATTTTAAAACTACCCCCATTGGATATAAAGCCGTTATAAAGTAATGAGCCAGTTTCAAAACGTCCCATTTTGGCCGATCTCTGCGTTGGGTGAAAATTATAATCCTCGAAATACTCCATGTATTCCTGCGGTTAAAATTTTCCCCCGCCTTGACCTTGACCAAACTGAAACGTTTTGAAAGTGGCTCTAATTTATGGTATTTATGTTATATAGGATTTTGCACTTTCGGGGTAAATATTGCAACCAAAATTGCTTGGGACTGATTACTTTATGGTTTATC
>JAHITX010000138.1 GCA_018817425.1 Pseudomonadota bacterium | reverse complement strand
TGTAGGATACTGTATGATATGAAACGACTATGGGCATTGGAGTCTGCGAACTAAACAACCCCCTTGCCCCCTTTGTTAAGGGGGAATTGATGTTGATTTATCTACGTGGAGATCATGTGAATTCCAAATGCGGTTACCCTGGTTAAAAAGATTATTTGAATTGATATTCCTGTTAAAATAAAAGAAATTCCATTGCCGTCTGTGGCAATGGAAAAGGTACTGCTTTCATAATAAACTATGATGCTTTAAAAAACCCATTAAAAAAAGCTCTGGCATTTGAACCCAATGCCTGATTCTTATAGCCTCCCTCCTGAATAATTAAAGTGGGTAGTTTCATGGCACCTATCAGATGTCCGGTTTGTTCAAAATCTTTAAACGTAAAGCTCCATGTACCAGTTGGGTCGCCTTTTGCCGTATCAAGGCCAAGTGATACGATAAAATAATCCGGTTTGTATGAGCTTACTGACTTTAAAGCCTTTATCAATACTTCTTTATATTCTTGATATGATATGGTTTCGGCAAGAGGGAAATTAATATTGAAACCAAGGCCTTCTTCTTCTCCTTTTTCTTCCTTGAATCCCGAAAAATAAGGATAGGCAAAGGATGGGTGGCCGTGAATTGAAATGGTCATTACGTTGGCTTTAGAATAAAATATCTGTTGCTGCCCATTTCCATGATGATAATCAATATCTATAATTGCGATCTTTCCAAACTTGCTTAAATAGTTTGCTGCAATGGCACAATTATTAAAATAACAAAACCCGCCGAATACAAATCTTTCGGCATGATGTCCGGGGGGCCTGGTCAGTACATAGGCGCGTTTACATCCATTAAGCATTTCGTTTGCGGCAGTTAATGTGCTATTGACTCCCCAGCGCGCGGCAAAGAAGGCATTGCGGTTAAGAGGAGTAAAGGTATCTATGCAATAATAGCCGGCTCTTACAGATAACTCCTTGGGCGGTCTCGCACTGTTTCTGATTGGAAAAACATATGGATATACAGATTTTCCAGGCAACAGATTTTTACATACTTTTTTAAAATAGTTCACATATCCTATATCATGCACATCAAGTATATATTTTTCAGGAAATTCCCGAGCTTTTCCTAATCTGAAGTATCCGGTTTTATCCAGTTCTTTTTTAATACTTGCTATTCTTACAGGAGATTCTACGTAACCTCTTTCTCTTATATGGTGTATGCTGTGATTATCGTTTATAACCAGAAATATTTTGTCTCTTTCGGGTGTAATGGCTTTTACCGCTAAAGGATCTTCCTTCCTGTGGTATTTCGGGGGGCGAAGTTTAACAGGATCATCCTTTATGCTTTCAAGCACCTTACGAACGTACTCTTCATTGCAATAATCGCCGTATTTGCGCTCAAGTATCGCTCTTACAACTTTTTTTGCGATATCTTTCGGTATGTCTTTTTTAAGCCCCAACCCGTCATATACAAGGTATGGAGGGCCGTCATCTTCGGGATTTACAACCGTTTCATAAAGTGTGTTCGCAATAGGCATTGCGCCATAACGTTCATAAAAAGCAAGGCGTTTTTTGTTTTGCGGTATGTATTGCTGGTCTTTGTATAATTTTGGGTCATCCGGCAGACATTCAAAAAAAATTCCTATGGATCCTATTGATCCGGCTTCCTCCCTTATTCTTTCATATAGTGCTCCTCCAACTCCTGATGAAACCTTACCTTGAGGTACGGCTAGAAAATCAAGAAAACAAAATTTCAGATCAGGCATATATAACAGGAGTGCAAATCCGCGAATGCTTTCATTTAAATCATCTGCAATTATCAGGGTTGTCTGGTATTTATATTTCAGAGGATTTATGAGCTGTTCATGTACCTCATTGATTTTTTCTTCCTTTATTCCGGAAAACTGTTCCCTGATAATGCTTTTAACTTTTTCCATAGCCTTCATGTTAACATCCAGATATGGATTTGATATTTTTCGTATTCTGAACATGTTTTTACCTGTTAAACCTTAATTTAATGAGCTTAGCATATTTGTATAATTCTATGGAATAGTGAATAACAATGCATTGACAAACGGGATTCAGAAAATAAATACGACCACGAAATCGTAAAAGAAAGAATAAGCCTTAAAAATCATAATGATGAAATTGTGCTTACATATATTGATATCTTGCTCATAGAAAAAAAATGATATTTGTTTGTCCCAAAAAAAAACTCCTGTTTGCCATATTTATTTTGGCAAACAGGGGTTCTTTTCTTATTTAAACGCTATAACAATTTTTGCGTCTATCTCTGTAAATTCTCAAATATAACCGAATAGCCCTGTCCGCGTCCTACGCACATGGTAGCCAAGCCATATTTAGCACCCGGATTTTCCTTGAATAATCCGGAAAGAAAAGCAATAAGACGAGGGCCTGATGATGCCAATGGATGGCCGTAAGCGATTGCTCCACCCCATTTATTGACTCTCGGATCATCCCATTTCATTTTAAAACGGTCTAGAAAATAAAGGGCCTGAACGGCAAATGCCTCGTTCATTTCTATTATATCCATGTCATCAATCGTCAGTCCGGCCTTTTCAAGAACTTTAATAGTTGCAGGAACAGGCGCTGTGCCCATTATTGTTGGATCTACGGCAGCAACTGCAGTTGCAACCCAGCGCATTTTAGGCTTAAGACCCATTGCTTTTGCTTTCTCTTCACTCATAAGCAAAGATGCCGCTGCTCCGTCATTTAATCCGGATGCATTGCCTGCCGTAACATTTCCGTTTTCCTTAAAAGGTGTTTTAAGACTTGCCATGCCTTCCATAGTGGCGCCTGCTCTTGGCGGCTGATCCTTATCAGCTACCATTTTTGTCCCGTCTTCCAGTTCAACATCTATAGGAATTATCATGTCCTTCATCTTGCCGGCTTTAATTGCCTCGTCCGCTTTTCGCTGGCAGTCCACAGCATATCTGTCCGCCATTTCTTTTGTGAATTCCGGAAAGCGTTCGTGAATATTTTCTGCCGTCTGTCCCATATTTAAAGATGTAGGTCCGCCCATTACTTCCAATGATCTTGGATGAGGATCACGCATAAAGCCCATGGGTAGATGCCCCATATGCTCTACACCGCCTGCTATAAGACAATCAGCCATACCTGCTGCAATATAAGTTAATCCAAAACCTATTGCCGTAAGGCCTCCGGCGCACATCCTGTCTATTGAACATCCTGGAATTTCCTGGCCCAGATCAGCGAGCATGGTTGCAACACGGCCAAGAGTACCGCCTTGCTCTTTCATCTGATTGGTTATGCCCCAGATGCTGTCTTCAATCATAGCCGGAGTAACACCGGGGTTTCTTTCTAGTAAAGCTTTTAGCAGGGGAACAACCAGATCATCAGCTCTCGTCTTCCAGAAAATACCTTTTTCTCCCGACTTGCCAAAGGCCGTTCTAACTGCGTCAACTACTACTACGTCTCTTAGCTCTTTTGCCATAAGGCTTTACTCCTCTTATTTACATTTATATTCAGGTTTTCTTTTTTCGACAAAGGCCCGTGCCCCTTCTTTCATATCTTCTGTTGCTGCAAGACTTGCCCAAACATCGGATTCCAGTTCCAGACCTTGCTCTAAAGTAAGATCCCGTGTACGGTTTAATACTTTTTTTGCCGCCGCAACACCAAGAGGTCCTTTTTTCATTATTTTTGCGGCCAGCTCTTTAGCTTTTTCAAGAGCTGTTCCGGCCGGGACAACCTTTTCTATCAAACCTATCCGTAATGCTTCTTCCGCTTTAATCATCTCCCCAGTGTAAACAAGCTCTTTCATTCTACCAAGGTTGGTAGCATATAATGCCCGTCTTGTTCCACCATTACCCGGAAAAATCGACAAACCAACTTCCGGGAATCCAAACTGAGCGGTTTCATCTGCATAACGTATATCACAGCAAAGAGCAAGCTCAAGCCCACCGCCCAGACAATACCCGTGTATAGCTGCAATTACAGGCCATTCACAGTTTTCAACAACTGAATACATACTGTGGCTTCTCATAAGGCGTCGTTTTGCCGTATCGGGTTGAAGATCCAAAAAAGCTTTTATATCAGCTCCTGCCGCAAAAGCCTTGTTAGCGCCCTGTAATATGACTACACGAATTTCATTTCTTTTGGCATCGAGTTCGGTAAATACATCTCTGATACATTCTTTGGTCGGAACATCCAAAGCATTCATAGGGGGGTTATCAAGGCTGACAATGGCCACCTTGTTTTCAATTTTATAGTGAACCAGTTGTGACTCCATTTTATCCTCTCTTAGCTTATGCAATCAAACTGTAGGATATGACGGGGTATAAAACCCAGCCCTACTATTATCTTTCGCAGGGTGGCATTTTATTTGCCGCCACCTCAGCCGATTCTATTGACGGCAAAGTAAAAAATCCCATCTGGCTAATTTGTGATTCACAGTTTCTTTGTTTATGATTCGTTTTTCAAATCACTTTTCACTGCTACATGTTAACCAATAACCGACAACCAGTTGCCCGAAACTTTTTACTTTGCCGTCTAACTTAGCTTTTTAATAAACGGCTTATATACCAAGTTCTCTTGCCGCAGCCATATAGTTTATAGGCGTGGTTCCTTCAGTAAGATTCAACATCTTGGCATCGCGCCACAGACGTTCAATCGCATATTCGCGCATATAACCATAACCGCCGTGCAGATCGAGAGCTAAAAGCATCAGCTCTTGTACTTTCTCAGTTGCATAAATCTTCAGCATGCAAGCCTCTTTCATACAATTCATTCCCTCTGAGTACATCCAGGCCGCCCGGTAGGTCATCATCCGCATGATATCTATATGCATGGCCATATCAACAAGCTTTACAGTGTTGATCTGGAATTTTGCAATCTGTTTGCCGAACTGCTCTCTCTCATGGGCATATTTGAATGCAAGATCATATGCAGCCTGAGCCATACCCGTTGCTCTTGCACCATAAGAAATTCTTCCTGACTTGAGGGTTGTCAGTATCTGAGCCAAGCCCTTACCCTCTTCGCCTATCAGATTTTCTTTCGGCACTCTTACATCTTCAAAATATAGCTGGGCTGTTTCATGAGAGCGATTTCCCGACTTTTTTAACTTTGTCGCAGAAAAGCCCGGCATGCCTTTTTCAACAACAATAAGGCTTATTCCTTGCCCTCTCTTTTTTACTTCTTTGGGATCGGTAGTATAACAGGCAACAGGCACAAAATCACAAAAGGTGCCGTTTGAGATAAACATCTTGCTGCCGTTAATAATATAATCATCGCCGTCTTTTACTGCTCTTGTCCGAAGGGCAATAGCATCTGAACCGGCATCGGCCTCAGTTAATGCAAAAGCGGCTATTTTCTCACCTTTGATAGCAGGCACAAGAAATCTCTGCTTTTGTTCTTCCGTTCCGTAATCATTTATTGCTCTTGTGCCAAGACCCGAATGGGTGGTACTGACCACTCCGGCTATACCGGCGCATACCTTGTTTAACTCCTCAATCAGAATACACTCCGTAATCTTATCGACCTCTGCTCCACCATATTTTTCCGAATAGGTAATACCAAGATAGCCGAGTTTTCCCATCATTGGAAAAAGTTGCAGAGGTGTAACCTCTTTCTCTTCGGCTTCATCTACCAAAGGAGCAATTTCAGTCTCTGCAAAATTACGAATCTGGTCTCTGAACATCTTCTGTTCTTCAGAAAGCTCAAAATCCATTATTATCCTCCTAAACCACTATCATAAATTGTCAATTATTCTATACAGAGCGCCTTTGCTCCCTCGTGCACCCGTAAGTCTAATATTATTTCATTCTCGAATAATTTTTTACATGAACTCTGCTGTAAGATATTACTCTTTGAGACCTTTGGATCACACCCTCTTTTTATATTTCGCCTGATTACTCTTTTAAAAACACGCGGTATTCGTGCTGTTGAAATTATAATGATCCTTAAAATGCGGCGAAACCGGACATTATCCAAAGGTCTCTCTTTATACTATCAAACAGCATATTGCTTTATAATGCTTTCATCTACAGCTCTTGCTTCTTCCAGCAATTCCTCGCTGACAAGAATCTGCATTCCCAACAAAACAGGACCCATTGATTTGCCTGTCTGGTCAAATCTTAAGGAGCAGGTTGCACCACCGCCAAGCGCCTGGCGTAAAATGATCTCTAAGCTGTCGAGATGAGGCACAGGATATATCTCAGCCGGACCTTTAACCATACCGCCAAAATATTCCTTAAGTCTTTCAGGTGTTATTACCGTCAATAAAAATTCATAAATATTCTTTGACTTTGCCATCAATCCAATATTGCTGACATCCCCTTTATCTCCGGATCTGGCAAAAGCCAATTCCGTAAGCTTTACTTTTTTCATAATTAGCTCACCTCCATTAACTGACTTTCGATCTTAACGGCATCCCTCGGAACAAGTGACGGCCAAAGCGCAATAACCGGTCTGACATTCATAGGAACACCAAAACTGGAGCCAACAGGTCCCATTGTCCATAAATGTGTTGCTTCCCTGCGTACGGCTTCTGCTTCTTTATAGGTATGTGTACGGCCTGCTATTCTAAGGCCTATTTCATTATAATCCCTGTCTTCTACCTCAGCAGCTTCGCCATGGAGCATATTAACACCCATGTAATCAATACGAAGTTCTCTGAAGTTTATGCCAAGTTTTTTAAATCTCTCTCTCAGCCATTTTTCAGCCCACTGGGCTTTTGCAAGAGCATCGGGTGACGGAAAATAGATCAGTCCTTCACCAATAAAACCGTCTTTGAATCCTATACAAACTTTCAAAGTATCAGGACGTTTCTTGCCTTTCATCTCTGTAACCATTACACGGTTTCTTGCTTCATCATGCAATTTCAGAGCAGTAAAGTCACCGATGCCGTCCGGCATCAGGTAATTTGCCGGATCAATGATTTCATAAAGCAAATGTTCTTTGACTGTCCATGAATTCACAATACCACCTGATCCACTGGTTTTTGTAATAAGAGCATCACCGTTTTCATAAAATTCGGCTATCGGAAAACCAATATCCCAAGGTCTTTCCGACACTTTCCACATGTTTGACATACCGCCACTTACACAGGCAGAACATTCTATGATATGGCCTACTGTAACAGCAGCAGCAATACGATCTATATACTGATCCGAGAAATCCCAGCCGAATTCATGCATAATAGGACCAACATACAGGGCATTATCCGAAACTCTGCCGCAAATTATCATATCTGCGCCGTTTTTCAGTTCTTTTATAATATGATCAGCGCCAATATAAGCATTGGCAGCGCCAAGTCTGTCCTGGATAGAATCAATGTCTTCTTCGCCCGTATCCAGATTCTTAAACTTCCAGCCCTGTGCTCGAATATCATTTATATAAGGCAGGATGTCATCTCCGGAAACAACGCCTAACTTCATCGGAGCAAGATTTAACTCCTTGACAACCTTTGCCACTTCCAAAGCCGCTTGCACTGGATTAGCGCCTCCGGCATTGGTTATCATTTTAATGCCGTTTTTTTGAGTAACCGGAAGAAGTCTTTTAGTCCAGGGAATAATATCCGGAACATAACCGGCTTCCGGGTTTTTTGCTTTCATGCGATTTAATATCGCCATGGTCAATTCCGCAAGGTGATCAAAGCCCATATATTGGACTTCGCCGCTTTGCGCCATTTCCAGGGCCGGTTCAAAAATATCTCCCCAAAAGGCTGAACCGGAACCAATAACTACTTTTTTCATATCCATTATCCTCCTAATTGTTTATCTTATTGAAAGCGCTTTTTAGTTCTTGTCGAAAATCCGGATGGGCGACAGCAATTAATTCCCTTGCTCTTTCCGAAAGAGTTTTACCTCTAAGATGCGCAACACCAAATTCAGTAATTACATAATCTATATCCGCCCTGCCTACAGTTGCAGTAACTCCCTCACCAAGTTTCGGCACAATCCGGGATATTTCTCCTTTTTTTGCAGTAGATGGAAAAACAACAATTGACTTTCCCCCAAAAGAGGCTCCTGCACCCCGGACAAAATCCAGCTGACCGCCAACACCGTTTACAAGAGTTTTGCCACGCATTTCCGCATTAACCTGGCCTGACAGATCTATCTCAATACCTGCGGTCACACTTATCAAATTATTGATCTGACTCAGCACATTAATATTATGCGTAAAATCTATGGGACGAAGAGAAACCAGAGGATTGTTATGACAAAAGTTATATAATTCCGTGGTGCCTATTAACTCGGTAGTAGTCATTCTACCGCTTTCAGGCTGTCCTTTCATGCCGTCAAGAGCACCCGATTTTGCCAATGCCACAGCACCGTCCGAAAAAGTCCCTGTATGTATGGTCAGATTCTTTTTTAAGGTCAGTTCCTGAAGTATTGCATCCGCTATGTTCCCGATCCCAACCTGGACTGCCGCCCCGTCCGGAACAAGTTCCGCCGTTATTTGGGCTATCTTTGTTTCAACTGCTCCTATCTTCGGAACAGGAATGGTCGGTATCGGATGTGAAGTTTCTACAATATAATCCACCTGGGAAATATGCACCATAGAATCACCCAGAGTTCTGGGCATCTGGTCATTTATTTCGGCTATAACAATTTTTGCATTATCTATCACCGGCCTGATGTAGCTTACACTAACTCCAAGGCTGCAATATCCATGATTGTCCGGAGTCGACATCTGAACAAGTGCTATATCAGATTCTACAAGACGTTCCCTGAAAAAAAACGGTATCTGTGAAAGATGGCAGGGAATATATTCGGCATAACCTTGATTTAAAGCCTTCATCAATTTGGGACCGACAGAAAACACTTTTACATTAAAGTGCTTTAACATATCAGGACCTGAATATTCACAGTCCCCCATAGGCATCATGGTATACAGGGTAACATTTTCAAGCCTATCCTTCTGATTAATCAGTTCTTTAACTAAATTGAGCGGCTCAGCACATACAGGGCTCAACGAAACCCGCTGGCCGCTCTTGATCATGCCTATAGCATCTGAAATACTTATTTTACCTGTTTTAGGTTGATTCCCATATTTCATATAAACCGCTTACTTCCAGCCTAACGCATTGTTGGCGATTATTAATCTTTGAATATTCGATGTTCCTTCACCGGCCGTCATCAGCATAACATCACGGTACAGTCTTGCTACCGGATATTCGGAAGAATAAGTGTAAGCTCCATGAATCTTGGCTGCTCCGATAACCGCTCTAACTGCTGCTTCAGATGCATAAAATTTTGCAATTGTGCTCTCATTTGAACTTGGCCTTTTTTGATCCTGCAACCAGGCTGCACGATACACAAGCAATCTTGAAGCATCAATTTCTGCAACCATATCTGCAATAATCTGCTTGTTCATCTGGAAAAAACCGATTTTCTTTCCGAACTGCTCTCTCTCATTTGCATATTTTAAAGCGGCATCCACTGCTGCCTGACCGATTCCAAGAGATCTGCCGGCAATATTTGCTCTTCCGTATGTTAAGGCGCTTTCCGCAATTTTAAAACCCTGCCCTTCTTCGCCAATCAGATTTTCTTTGGGCACTCTAACATCTTCAAATACTATCTGACCGGTATCGGAAGAGCGAACACCAAGCTTATCCTTTTCAGCCATCCCGGTCATACCTTCCATACCTTTTTCAATAATAAAAGCAGACAATCCTTTATGCCTTTGAGTAGGATCAGTTTTTGCAAAACAAATCCCGACATCAAATACCGAAGAATGTGTAATCCACATTTTTGAACCATTTAAAATATAATGATCCCCGTCTTTGATGGCTTTTGTTTCTATACCAGCCACATCGGTTGCAGCATTCGGTTCTGTGACTGCAAAACAACCTAAAAGCTCGCCGCTTATTATTCCAGGAAGAAACTTCTCCTTTTGTTCTTCATTGCCGTTTAATAAAAGAGTCATCGGACAGGTTCCGCTTTGCATATTAAGGCAACAGGCAAGGCCCAGCGATGCTCTTCCAAGTTCTTCGGCAACAATGATATTGGCCAGAAAACCAAGCTCAGTGCCACCATATTGTTCCGGAAACGGTGAAGCAAAAAAACCAAGCCCACCCATCTTTCTAATTGTTTCACGAGGGAAAAATTCATTTTTTTCCCATTCTTCAGCATGCGGAGTTACTTCTTTTTCGCAAAATTTTCTTACAGTATCTTGAATCTGAACAAGTTCAGAATCTAATTGAAAATCCATATTTTAACCTCTTCTTTAAATTAGCTATCCAATCCCATAAACCTTAAGGCATTATTGCGAAGGATATTTTCCTTATATTTGTCCTTCATGTCCATTTCCATAAGTTGGTGCTTGCCATGCGTTAAGCCTATACCATTGCTGCCCCACATAACCTTGCTGTTCCCTCTTCCGCTTGTCATAAACTTGATTATCTCAGGATCAAGATTTTTAGGCATATAAGCTGCGATATCACCATAAACATTGGGATGCTTCCAGACCAGATCAATCCATTCATTAATCCATGGGAAACCGGTATGGGAAAGATTTATTTTAAGATCAGGAAAATCCATCACAACCTCATCAACTGTCATGGGACTTCCCACCCAGCTTGGAAGAGGTTCAGCGCTGTGCCCAACCTGCATGGAAACAGGAATCTTAAGTGAGCTGCACAGACCATAAAGGGGATACATTTTCTTGTCATTAAATGGTAAACCGAAAGTAATCGGATGTGCATAAACAAATTTAAAACCATATTCTTTAACCGATTTTTCAATATCTGTCAGACTTTCATCTATTCTGAAAGGATTGTATCCGGCAACTCCTATTATCCGGCCCTTACCCTGCTTGACCATCTCATTAACCTGGTCAATAGTAAAATCAAAAATCAGGCTGAAACTTTTTCTGAAAGACCACATCTTAACCGCTGCGATACAAACTCTGTCGTATCCGTCCTTATCCATTGCAGCAATAAATTTATCTACAGTCTCAAAAGGATAAAATGATGTACCATAAAGGTGCTTATGCTGTTCCAACTCTTCCGGCGTATTAGGAAAACGTCCCAACGGGAAAAAAGGTTTGAATGTTGTTTTCGCCATCATCGCCCATTCTTCGTATTTGTTGAAATCATAATCAACAATACTTTTAACCTGGATGGGGTAATTCATTATATCTATTGCTTTAATATCTTCCATAAACTTGTCCTCCTTGTGTTGCTAACATATTGTGTTATAACAAAGGTTATATTCCGCTATATTTAGGCTTTCTCTTTTCATTAAAAGCCGCTATTCCTTCAAGGCGATCCTGGGTATGATAACATGCTTCAGAAGCTTCACTGTCAAAAGCAAGGGCAAGCACATTTTTAGCGCCAAGATCAACCGCTTTTTTAATCTGTCTTACAGCAACAGGACCATTTTCACCTATCATATCAGCTATCTCATATGACTTTTGCATCAAGTCATCCTGACTTGTAATATGATTGAACAATCCTATTTTTTCACCTTCTGCTGCATCTATAATTCTTCCTGTAAGAAGCAATTCTTTTGCTCTTCCCAAGCCTATGAGTGCCGGCAACCGCTGACAGGCGCCTGCAGCCGGAATAATAGCCCATTTCACCTCGGTCTGGCCGAAGCGGGCATTTTTCGAGGCGATTCTTATATCGCACATCAAAGCTATTTCGGCGCCACCGCCGAGAGAAAGACCGTTTATTGCTCCGATCAAAGGTTTTTTCATATCTTCCAGGCTTTTAAAACATGGAAAGATTATATCTCTTCTTAAGGAATTAACCTCTTTGCTGCTCATTCCCTTTCGTTCACGAAGATCAATTCCGGCACAAAAAGCTTTATCACCTGCACCGGTTATAATAATTGCGCGAATTTCATCGTCTTTTTCCATGTCATCAATTATCTTTTTCAAACCGGAAAAGACAGCGCTGTTTAAGCTGTTCATCGCTTCAGGACGGTTTAACGTAACAACAGCGACATGCTCGCGTATTGAAAGAAGTACTACCTCTTCATTTTTTGCCGATTTTTCCGCCATATTATTTTTATTTTCCCTTCCAGACCGGTTTTCTTTTTTCAGTAAAAGCCGTTACACCCTCCTGACAGTCTTCGGTACTTACAATTATTGCCAGAATTTCCAAAAGGTAGCTAACGGCCTTGTCATATTCCATATCAAGCATTGTGTAGTATGAATCACGTCCTAAGCTCATTACTACCGGGCTCTTTTTGCTGATTTTTTTAGCAAGAGCCATAACGGTTTCTTCCAGTTTATCGTGCGGAACAACTTTATTAACAAGACCGATTCTTTCAGCTTCTTTGGCATCAATCATATCGCCGGTCATAAGCAATTCCAGAGCTTTTTTTCTTCCAACAAGCTTTGGCAGCGAAGCGGAAACCATGCAAGACCAAACTCCGACATTAATTTCAGGAAGACCGAATTTTGCATTTTCAGAAGCAATTGTGATATCCGGATAAAGTGCCAACCCAAAACCACCCGCAAGAGCCAGTCCATTTACCGCAGAAATTGATGGTTTCCCAAGATTAATAAAAATTCTGGAAAGATCCGCAAAAGCGGAAAAAACCTTACGGCTTTCAACAGGTGAAAGACCTTGAAAATCAGCAAGATTAGCTCCGGCACAAAAAGCCTGATCGCCGGCAGCCCCAATAACGACAACTCTTACCGAATCATCGGCTTTTGCTTCATCTAAAGCGGCAACTACTTCTTTCATGGTTTCGTTGCTTAAGCGATTCATCTTTTCAGGTATATTTAATGTCAGTTTTGCAACACCATCTTCAATCTCATACAATATATTATTATAAGCCATTTTATTCTACATCCCATTTATTTAGCATGCTAAGACGAACTAAATAAAACTTTTAAAAGCATCATTAATCTGTTGTATCCCGACTTGCAAAAGGGATACGATCAGAAAAAACAGAATAGACCCGCCGCTTGCAAATTCACACCTGCAAGCGGCGGGGAATAAATACCCCAATATTTAAAATATATTAATTACTTCTTTGGATAATCGTAAAATCCCTTACCTGTTTTCATACCAAGCTGGCCTGCTGCAACCATTCTCTTTAAAAGAGGAGGAGGTGAGTAGGCAGGACCAAAATTCTTCTCCAGATCTAATGCTGCATGCAGCATTACGTCCAATCCGATAATGTCCATAAGTTTAAGCGGACCCATTGGATGATGGAATCCTTCCTGAAGAGCTGCATCAATATCTTCTTTGGAAGCAATTCCTTCCGTAAGTGTCTGGATAGCAGCCATTCCAAAAGGACACCATACACGGCTGGTAATAAATCCGGGTGAGTCCATTACATTAATGGCGTTCTTACCGCATTTTACCAATATTTCGTTTATATCTTTTACTGTCTCATCAGAAGTATTCAATCCGCGAATAACTTCAACCATCTTCATAACCTGCGCAGGACTGTGAAAATGGGTTCCGATAACCTTATCCTGTCTTTTTGTAGCTCCGGCAATTTCGCTGACGCAAAGAGCCGAAGTACAGATTGCAAGAATAACATTCGGGGGAAGAACTTCATCAAGCTGCTTGTGAATTTTCTTTTTAAGCTCCATATCTTCAGGAACGGCTTCCTGCGCAAGATCAATGTCTTTTGCCTCGCTAATATCTTTAATAGGCTTTATCTTTGCTAATATTTCAGCTTTTCTTGCTTCTTCCATCTTGCCTTTAGCAACAGATTTGGAAAGGAATTTATCGATGCTGGCCATTCCCTTTTTAATATACTCTTCGGAAATATCGGTAACATATACATCACATCCACCCTCTGCATAAACCTGAGCAATTCCGGCGCCCATAAGTCCCATGCCGATTACTGCAACTTTTTTTATAGCCATATTTTAAACCTCCTTGGTATATTTTTTATATCAACCTGTATAATATTTATATCAGATGATTTCATGCTTTTTCATTTTTTCCATATCTTCCACAGAAGGCTCTCTCGCAATAGCCATTCCTGTTTTCTCATCAAGACCGACAATAATCTTTTTGTATGTCTGATCAGGATCTCTTTCACTCTTTAAAATCATATTGCCGGACATGCCGCCACCGCCACAAAGGCAGGCTAAACCATATTCACCCTTATTTAAGGTATGGGCAAGATGCAGAGTAAGGCGGGCTCCGCTATAGCCTGTAGGATGTCCAAGAGCAATACAGCCGCCATGAGGATTCATTTTTTCACGATCTTTCCAGCCCATCATTTTCTCAGCAGCAAGGCAAACAGCTCCGAAAGCTTCATTAATTTCAACATACTTCATATCATCTAAGGTCAATTTATTCCTCTCAAGTATCATTGGAATTGAAAGACCGGGCCCATCCGGAAAATCAGCGGGCTCTAATCCACAAAAGAGAAAATCAACAAAAGAAGCTATAGGTTTAAGACCCAATTCCTCGGCCTTCTTACGGGACATAATCAATGAAGCACCAGCTCCGTCGGTGATACCCGATGAACTTCCAGCAGTTATTGTTCCGTCTTTTTTAAAGGGCGTACCAAGTTTTCGCATACTTTCGATAGTAGCATCTTTTCTATAGCACTCATCTGAATATAAGGTGAAAGGTTTATGCCCTCCCCTAACTGGCTCAGCCGGAATATCTACCGGAAACACTTCATCATCGAAAGCACCAGCTGCCCATGCTTTGGTCGCTTTAACATGGCTCTCATAACCTATCTGATCATTTTCCTCTTTGGTAAGACCGTGTCTTTCACTGCACCTTTCGGCGGTAAGTCCCGGAGTCAGCTTGCTGTAGTTATCTGAAAGATATAAAAAGGCGTCATCGATTGAAATATTATTCAATCTTCCAAGAGGACGCCAGCGGGCACCTCTTAACATATGAGGAATATTGCTCATGCTTTCCGATCCGCCCACAATCGCCACGTCGGTTTCACCCGTACGAATTGACTGAACAGCCAGATGCACAGCCTTCAAGCCGGCGGCACAAACCATATTTACCGTATGAGCCGGAATCTTTTTAGGCAGGCCTGCAAAAAGCATCATGTTACGGGCAGGATTGGTTCCTGTTCCATCCTGTCTGGTATGAGACATTATTACCTCATCAATTTGCTCCGGATCTATTCCGGTTCTTTCCAGAACACCCTTGATTGCCATGGCGCCAATCTGCCATACCATTAGATCTTTAAGAGATCCTCCGAACTTTCCAATAGGGGTTCTCGCTCCGTCTATCAATACTACATCCTTATAATCCAACATTTCTGCCATATTTATTTCTCCTTTTTGTTAAACTTAAAACTAAAATTATTGACCTTAATTATCTCGCTTCGATCTTGTAAAACCAATATGTTAAATACTTTAGTAATCTGAAAGTAGCTTTAATTCATTAATTATTTTCAGGAAACGTTGCCTCAGCATTTCCAATGATTACATCTTCATTGTTCTGATTTGTCAAACGAACTTCAAAAACCGCAATGTTTTTTCCTTCTTCTTCTTTCTTATCTACTACTTTAGCTCTGGCAGTCAATAAATCACCGGGTCTTACAACCTTTACCATCCTGATATCCATTGTCCCGTTTGTATACCAGGCATTGCCAAAATCCCGGCTCATTAATTCGGAAATATAAGCCATAGTCTGATACCCGGGAGCAATTATTCCCTTAAACGGAGTTTTTTTTGCAAATTCCTCATCAGTATGAATAGGATTGTAATCTTCCGCAATACTAACGTATCTGTTGATCTTTTCCTGCGTCATTTTTTTTATTACCGGGGTCAGTTCTTCCCCGATATTTAATTCTTCAAAAGTTTTATAACCGCTCATACATTCTCTCTTTCGGCGGGGTGTAAAACCCCGCCCTACTTACGGCATTATTCCGGGCGGGTTTAAAACCCGCCCCTACCATCTTTCGTAGGGCGGCATTTCATATGCCGCGTGGGCTATTTCTTCAATATTTAAATCATTTGGGCCATATGGGACTTAACCAGCTTGCACCAATCTTTTGACCATCCTTGTTAAATACTTCTGATTTAAAGACAACGTATTTTCGTCCCTTTTTTTCATATTTGTCTTCTACAATGGTTTTAATTAACAGTTCATCTCCAGGCCTGACTAATCCTGTAAATTCAAATTTTTGCCTTGCATGTATCAATCCGGGCGGTGTTTTTACATTTAAAGGCTTAATAACACTGCTTACAGTACTGTAAATCGCCATGGAAATGGGTGGAACGATCCGTCCGTTAAATGGGGTTTTTTTTGCGTAGTCTTCATCGATATAAAGTGGGTTGAGATCATCAATCGCTTCCAGATACTTATCTATAACATCATCTGTTAAAGCATAAGTCATATCAGGTAATTGCATCCCTTTAATCAGATCATCGTATAAGATTTCCTTCATTTTGCTCCTCACAACAGCTCGATATTATTATTTCTTTCTTAAGGAACTTAAACAGCAAATAATATTTGAATATGGATTATATTTTTTTGCGTGTCAAGAAATTAGCTTGACACGCTGCATCATAATATTAACATACTAAATCAACTTGATATTATATAGTATACCCTTTAGTTTCTAAAAAAGGTCATCAAGCTCGTCCATGCCGCCTCCGGGCATTTCACCGTATTTTTGCATATATTGCTGAATGAGCTCGCTTTCCCTCTTTGTAAACATTTCATCCGCTTCCCATTCAAACCATGCGGCATCATTATTTCCTTCGATTGCCTCATCAAGCGCTTCTTTAATATTCATTGCGCCTTTAATCATGGTTACTTTTTTATCATTATCTAAAAGCTGAAAGACACCAGAAATTTCAGGTACTTTGCCGACATTTTCGGCATTAAATTCAAGATAATGTTCGGGAGGCGATTTTATACAGCTGATTTGAAGTCTTAAATCACATTGCATACAGCGTTTTGCTTCAAAAAGCGCATTCTCTTTTGTGGCTGCATCCAGTGAACAGCTTTCTATAGTTCTTAAACGATTTGAAAAATCAGGAACCTTTCCTATAAAAGGTTCAGGCTTTTTTAATTCCGCCAACTCTTCATCGATAATTCCATTACCACCCAGATAGCTGTCTATGGATATTGCAGCTTTTCTACCCATCTCAATTGCAGAAATTACACCATAAGGCTTTTCAATTTCAAGACATTGAGTAGGGCAAATTGTGGTGCAGACACCACAGCCAACACATGATTCCGAAGACACTTCAGGATTAAAAGCAATCTCTCTGTTAACACCACGGTTGATAAAATTGATGGCGCTAGCTCCGACAACCTCATCGCATATTCTGGCGCACAGGCCGCAAAGAATACAAAGTTCGCCGGTATCCTCGGTTTTCAACCGGGTATTTTCAACACCGTATTCTTTGGCAAGACGCTGTATGATCTTTGCTTTAGGAGCACGGGCCAAAAGCAGTTCAATAAGAACTTTTCGCGCTTCATGAATTTCAGGTGTATCCGTCTTAACTTCTAATCCTTCGGCAACTAAAAAGGTACAGGAAGTACCTACTAAAGACCGATTGCCATCTTTAATCTCAACTATGCACAAACGACAGGCGCCCAAAGGTTTCAGTAAAGGATGAGAACAAAGAGTCGGTATATCTATACCTATACTGCGGGCTGCATCCAGAATAGTCGTGCCTTCTTCGGCTTTAACCTGCTGATCATTAATGGTTAGATTATAAACTTGGGCCATTTGATTACTCCCCTTATTCCAGGTCAAACTTTAAACAAACTTATATCCGGTCAAACAACTTGTAAACAGCTTATCGCACATTCACCTGTGTTAATACCGAAGCTTGCGCTTTGCGTTTACCCCGGGCGGAACATTTATTATGTTCGATATGTTCTTCATATTCATTTCTAAAATAGCGGAGGGTGGTCAATACTGAATTAGGTGCGGTTTGACCCAAAGCACATAAAGATGCTTTTTTTATAGTCACCGCCAGACGTTCAAGAAGTTCAATATCACCTTTTTGCCCTCTGCCTTCCATAATATCGGTCAGGATTGCCTGCATCTGCCGGATTCCTTCCCTGCATGAAAGACATTTACCACAAGATTCATCGGCAAGAAACCCAAGAAAATATCTGGCAAGATCAACCATACAGGTGGTTTCATCCATAACTATCATACCGCCTGAGCCCATGATGGAACCCAATTTTGCAAGCTCATCATAATCGACCGGAGTATCAAGAAATTCTTCCGGTATGCAACCCCCGGAAGGACCGCCGGTTTGTACGGCTTTAAATTTTTTGCCGCTTGAGATTCCTCCACCGATCTTATAGATAATATCTCTTAAGGAAATCCCCATAGGCACTTCAACCAAACCGGTGTTATTTACTTTCCCCACAAGAGAAAATATTTTTGTGCCTTTGCTGCGTTCGGTTCCGATGGAACTAAACCATTCTCCGCCTTTATTAATTATGATTGGTATATTGGCCCAGGTTTCGACATTATTTATATTCGTCGGCATTCCCCATAGCCCGCTTGTTGCCGGAAAAGGCGGCCTCTGTCTGGGTTCGCCCGGTTTTCCTTCTAAAGATGCGATCAGAGCGGTTTCTTCACCACAAACAAACGCTCCTCCGCCCCTGCTGACAGTTACTTTAAAATCAAATCCCGAACCAAGGATATTTTTACCAAGAAGTCCGTATCCTTCAGCCTGACTGATTGCAATTTCGGTATTTTCAACAGCAAGGGGATATTCTTCACGCACATAGATAACACCTTCAGTTGCTCCCATTGCGTAAGCCCCGATAATGAGCCCTTCAAGAACTGAGTGTGGGTTTCCTTCCATGAGCGATCTATCCATATAAGCTCCGGGATCACCCTCATCACAGTTTACAATAACGTATTTCTTCTTTCCGGGAGAATTTTTAGCTATCTTCCATTTCAGGCCTGTAGGAAATCCGCCACCGCCTCTTCCTCTTATTTGTGATTTTTCCACCTCGGAAATAACCTGATCCTGACTCATTTGTGAAAGAACTTTACAAAGCGCGCCATAAGCTCCCAGCGCAATACTATCGTTAATACTGCGTGGATCAAGTTTGGAATTATTTCCTAGTAGAAGACGCATCTGGTGTTTATAAAAAGGAATATCCTTTTCATGGACAACCTTTTCCCCGGTCGTAGGATCAGTGTAGAGCAGGCTGTCAATTGTCTTTCCTGCTATGGTTTGCGATATAACATCGGCAACATCTTCTACCTTCACACCACAGTAGCAAATCCCTTCGGGATAAATACTGACAATCGGTCCTTTCTCGCAAAAGCCGGGACAACCGGTTTCTTTTAACTCAATTTTGTCCTCTACTCCCTGCTTTTTAATTTCTTCCTGAAATGCCGCCAAAACCTTCTTAGCACCCAGTGGAATACAACCCGTACCTACGCAAAGCGCTAAACACGGTTTTTTAGGGTCTTTTTTTGACAAAATATCTTTTCGTAATTTTTCCAGGTCGCTAACGGAGTTTAGTCTTGTCACAATTATCACCTCACTCGTAATTCTCAAGTATCTCGGCCACATTATCCGGCACAACTTTGCCGAAGTATTCATTGTCTATCGTTATCATGGGCCCTAAGGAACAACAGCCTATACAGCTTACTTTTTCCAGCGTAAATTTCATGTCAGCAGTTGTTCCGCCTTCCTCTACACCCAGAAGTTCACCTGCTTTTTCCATAACTTCTTTTCCTCCGCGAACATAGCAGGCTGTTCCCATACAAACCTTGGCAAAGTGTTTTCCCCGGGGCTTTAAGCTTAGTGATTTATAAAAACTTGCAACCCTGTAAACCTGACTTAAGGGTATATCAATACGCTCACTGATTAATGCCGCTACTTCTGGTGGAATCCAGTGATAATTTTGCTGAATATCCAGCAATATCTGAATCAGAGAGCCTTTATCCTCATTTCTTTGATCGATAATTTGGTTTGCTTTTTCCATATTTATCGCATTCATTTTAAGCCCTTGCTTTTACCTCTTTTATTATATTGTAATGATGATTAAGCACGTCGCTTTTTAACCAAGGCAGGTCCACGTACTATGTCACCACCTGCAAATATTCCTTTTTTATCTGTTGCAAGAGATTCATTATCAGCAGTAATAAAGTATCCTTCACCTTCCTGTAAACCTTTTAAGATATCAGGATGCTGTAAAAGTACTTTATTAAACTTTTTATGAGGTGCACCGGTAGCAACAAATATTGCATCAAATCCCTGTTCAAAAAGCTCATCAATTGATTCTATCTTGCTGTTTGTCTTTATGTTAACTCCAAGATCACTTATTGTTTTTATCTCCTCGTCAAGAATATCCGCCGGAAGAGTTTTGCCGGACATACCAACCCGCATCATACCGCCGGCTTCAGACAAACCTTCAAAAACGGTTATCTGATGCCCAAGCTTTGCAAGATAATAGGCAGCAGTCAAACCTGCAGGACCGGAGCCTATAATAGCTACTTTCTTGCCGGTGGGCGAAGCAATCTTTATTTTATCTTTCCAAGATTTCTCGTCATTTATGGCTGCAAATCCTTTCAGAGCGCAAATGGAAACAGCCTGGTTCACATCCCCGCGTCTACATACAGTTTCACAAGGATGGTAACAAACATACCCCAATACTCCAGGAAAGGGCACTTTTTCCCTGACTACCGCTACAGCTTCGTCATATTTTCCTTCTGATATCAACCGAATATATCGTGGCACATCTATCCCGGCAGGACATGTATGTTTGCAGGGAACGAAAGATTTTTCACGATTGGCTTCCGAAATTTTTATTTTATCCGTAAGTGCTCCAGTGGGACAAACTTCTATGCAAGCTCCGCAGAAACTACAATCGGCATCCGCCAGATAAGGCGCTTTTTTCGTTCCTACAGCAACCTTTCCGCTATTTACGGCATAACCCAATACTTCACATCCACGAAGCAAATTGCATGCCCTAACACACCGCAAGCATCCGATACAAAGATTAAAATCTCTGTTATATAACGGATCTTCTTTCAGAATAGGAAGATTTTTATGGATAAACCTTGGTGTATCTTCAGCAATACCAATAAAGTTTGCAACTTTCTGCAACTCACAATTTCCCAGTCTGGGACAACAGCGTTCTTTAACATCAACATTGCTGGAACATGGCTCCCGAGTACAGCCTTCTCTCTGGGCACATGTGAGACAAGCATGGGGATGGTCGGCTAAAATAACCGCCAGATTTTCTTCTCTCGCAGCCTGAATCTCAGGGCTGCCGGTCTTTATTGTCATTCCTTCTGTTGCTTCGGTACGGCATGCAAAAGATAAGTTGTCGTTTCCCTCAATTTGAACCATACATAACATGCAACCGCCTTCATATTCGGAAACTTCATCTGAGACAATCTTATTTTCACCCTGATAAATAAATTCACTCGGTTTTACACTTGTAAAATTAGGTAAGTCCGGATGTGAACAAAGAGTCGGAATATAAATATCTGCTTCCAAAGCGGCCTGCAATACAGTCTTTCCTGCCTCAGTTTTTACTTCCTTATCGTCAATTATCAGACTAATCTCGGCCATATCCTGCCTCCAAAATAAACAAAAACTATTTAAATGTCCGGCCTATCTCTTAAGAGTATAAACACAGGCCGGGTACTACTCGCCATTTGGACCTGTTGACAGACTAATACTCTTTTTTCAAATCAAATAAAATCCGATGATATATTTGAGTCCCTTCGAAAATAAGGCGTACCTTCCCTTGCGAAGGGACTCTTTTGAACAGGCCGTTATGATACAACAATATTAAAACTACATCCATCTACCAGGAATGATCGATAGCTCCGACTTCACAACAACTAACGCAGGGTAATTTCGCTATCTCTTTTACCGTATCTTCGTTTTTCTCTCCGGAAAGATTAGTTATATATGTTTTACATTGAGCACAGGCATATTTAAGTTTCTTACGCTGTTCTCCACTTACCCTTGCAACCAGATCTTCGCGCATAGGATCGCTGTCATCCTCGCCCATCTCAAAAACAGACTGAGGACAAGCCTGGACACATTTTTCACAACCATTGCACTTATCAGTATCAATAGTTATAAAATAATCTCCCGAGCCATCTTTATATCCATAATTGGCAAGCATAGCTTCTCCTTAACCTTTGGACTTAAGTTCTTTCTCATACAAGCCTTTTCCGAATAAAGCCGCTCCGGCAGCTCCGGCAAGCTGAGTATCATATTTTGGAGGAAGTGCTTTTAATCCTAAAAGTGTTTCTATTCTTGAAACAACACCTATGTTTTTGGCTATTCCTCCGGTAATTGCAAAATCCTTTTCCACACCGTTACGTTGCAGCAGTTCATTAACCCTGCCGGCCATTGCACGACAATATGCAGCCAAAACTTTATTTTTGGGCCATCCGGCTCTGAGCAGGCCGGTTGCCTCGGTTTTTGCAAAAATAACACAGGTACTGCTTACAGGTTCAGGCTCTTCTTCAACTTCCAGAGACATTTTACCAACATCGTTAATAGAAATAGTCAACAGATCGGAGAATACTTCCATACCTCTTCCGGTTCCGGCAGCACATTTATCATTCATTAAAAAGGATTCAACTTTTCCTTTTTCATCAATTCTGATCGCCTTACAATCCTGTCCGCCCATATCAAGAACGGTACGAACGGTTGGGCCATACATAAAGTTTGCTCCACGAGCATGACAAGCTATTTCTGTAATTGCTTTTTTTGCCATTGGAACATTAACACGGCCATAACCTGTACCCACGCAATAATGAATGTCCGCTTCTGTCATATCAGTTCCTTCCAATGCCTTGTTAAAAGCATTTTGGGCACTGTTCGGGCTATCCGATCCTGTTCTCATATTAGCGTAAGCATACAATACGCCGTCTACCATAATTACCGCCTGGGTACTTACCGAACCAACGTCCACACCGGCACTAATAACTTTCCCTTTTTTCCAATCTATATCCGGGCTGACCCAAGTTGACTCCAGCCATCTCCAATATTCTTTTTTTTCTTCTTCAGCCATGATCGTTAAACCTCCATCTATTCTTGTTTTTCAGCGGCTACCAGTGCGGCTCCCAGTGCTCCTACATATTCAGGATACTCAGGAACTATTACTTCCAGTTTCAAGCCTAAATTAAGGGAATTTATAAACCCTACATTATATGCCACTCCACCGATCAGCATGACCTCCTTCTCTATACCTACTCTTCTGACCATTGAGATAATCCGGTCGGAAATGGAATCATGGACTGCCCTTGAAATATCTTCATGAGGGGTTTTTGCATGGATAAGAGAAACTACTTCGGATTCTGCAAACACCGCACACTGGGCATTCATGGGTATACTTTTTGTAGATTTAAGAGCAAGCTCGGCGAATTCTTTTAAAGGACGTTCCAAAGCCCTTGCCATTGCTTCGGTAAAAGCTCCGGCTCCGGCTGCACATTTTTCATTAATGGCAAAATCCATAGCCCTGCCTGCCTCAGAAACCTTAATACCACGACCCTCTTCTCCTCCTACATCTATTACCGTACGAACTGCGGGATTTAAAAAAACAGCTCCCTTGGCATCAGCTCCTACCTCGGTAACCTGGCTGTTTGCATATGGCGCCTCCATCCGGCCCCCACCTGTAGATGTAACTCTGTCAATATCCTTCTGATCTATATTTGCTTCTTTAAGAGCGGCTTTAAATGCTTTCTCGGCCGACTCTTTCTGGTCTAAACCCGTATTGGCTATTCCTCTGCCGATAACATCCTTGCCCTTGAGAATCACCACTTTAACAGTCTTTGCTCCAAGATCTATCCCCGCTGTTATTGCTGTTATCATAAAACCTCCTTATAAAAAATACAGTCTAGGTCAGTTTGTTCAAGCCCAGACCTTCCATAAAAGTATCAATTCTTGCTATCGTTCTGCCTTCATCAAAATCGCGGTCATCTCCCATATTGCCTTCATATGTCAATACCGGAAGTCCTTCTTTAATTAATGCCGCACGATTTTCCATAATCCCCAAAGATGTACCTTCACATCCACGATTTAGATGTAGCATAGCGGCATCACAGTTCCACTGTTTTGCATATTGTTTCATCAATTGGCTCTTCCAGTCGGCATTATAGAACATGGCATAAATGGGTCGTCTCATATGCCAATC
Organism: Pseudomonadota bacterium; assembly: GCA_018817425.1. Taxonomy (NCBI): domain Bacteria; kingdom Pseudomonadati; phylum Pseudomonadota; species Pseudomonadota bacterium. Next base: position 14,625 of record JAHITX010000138.1, on the reverse strand, counting down.
GGCCATTGCTGTTAAAGCATCTTCTCTGGTTTTAAGTACAACACCCCTTGACTTTAAATCTTCCCTGGGAGTTAAACTCCAGTCGTCTGCAATATCCCAAACTCCTTCCAAACCGATAGTATATATAGATCCGGTAGATACTACTCCGAACTGCTCCAAATATCTCCATACCCTTAAAAACGCCCATGGCGGCTGGCTGTCACTCATAAGCCGGAAACGCTCGGTAGCCAGAGCAGCGATTCCTCTTTCAACGCGATCTTTTGTTTCGGCATAAAGTTCTTCGTAAAACTCCACAAATTCTCCTCTGGCACGATCCAGAGTAGTAAATACATAAAGAGAGTACATGGATTTTTCATCTAACGGTGCCGGAGTATTCTGATTAAGCTCAGTGATTTTAGCCCAGAGTGAGGTTGTCCGCGAATCATTATAAACACCTTCAATCAAGCGCTCGTCATCACATTTTCTGCCGGTAACTTTTTCGATAAATTCAATGCTTTCTTGCATCTGATCAACAATATACTTCAACCTGTGCGGATATTCTTCTTTCCAGAAAGGAATTGTTGCAATATCAATATTAAAATAGGGAACATCTTCCCACAGACTTAACACCTGGAACCATTTGGCATGCGTACAGCAAAACCCGGATTGAAGATTAAAATCAGGTTTTGGGAAAGGACCTCCGAAAGCATATTCGTCAATTAATACGGATCCCCAATAATTACGCAAATAAGCGCACATATCGCGCGCCCACCCTTTTGACTCCAGCGCAGACTCACATTTGTGGGCAAACTCAGGATCAAAAGCAATAGCGGCTGCATAGGGCTCTGCTGTCAAGGCATGAACATCATCCCCAAAAGCATAAGGTATTACATCAATAGCTTCTGCTCCGCCGCTCCAGCAAATTCCTCCTTTTGATCTGGCCTCTTGATAATCTCTGTAATATTTAGCCCTTAATTCCTTGGCCTTACCCCAACATTTTAGAGGCTCTGTTTTATACCTCTTTATATCAGACATTTGTATATCCTCCTTAATTATTAATTTCTAAAGAATTAACCGGTTTCCCTATACAGTTAGTAAGGAAGCTCGTCCGCTCTTAACATTTCCAAGAAAGCCTCTATCCTAATCTTGAATTGCCCTATAGGAACGGTAACATCCAATTCCAGGAAGTAGGTACGAATCCCGTTATCTTCGAATCGTTGTCTTAGCAGAGGAATATCGATTTCATGGGGATCGCAGAATTTTTGCTGAATAATAACAGCACCTTCAACATTAGCCTCCTTGGCCATTTCCATAACATGCTTAAACCGTACAAAGTCTTTGGTAGTATCCTTGGTAGGACAGGGCGGGCGTTCAAGATACCGGGTGGCAATTGCAAGCAATCTGTCTTCCTGTGGCACAACACTATTCCAGAAAGCCCGACTGGCAGTACAATGGTCATCAGCAACAAAGGTACTATTTAGAGATTCCACCATCTCCATGAATTCAATATCATCACTTTCACTTCCTACAATCATCAGGCGGATGCCGGCTTCGCGATCCATTTTCCGCGAAGGTAACTCTTTCAAAAGCTTTTCCAACGCCTTGTTATGTTCTCTTTTATCCACCATCTGGCTGGAAGTTGTCATGTGCATACACTCAACACCGGTCAACGGTGGGTTATCCAGATTACGAAGTTTATATACTTCACGCATTAATTGTCTATTTTTATTTAAAATTTCAATTCCACGGTCCAGGTCTTGATCTGTAATCTTCTTTCCAGTCCACTTTTCTACCGCTTCTATAAATACTTTATATTCTCCAACAAGATGTGGCTTTGCATGCGGACTTTCTATGGCTATAGGGAAGGGCATATAATACATGAACTCAGTCGGTTTATGTATCTCCCAACTAGAATAAACCTGCCTCATATGCAAACAGGCCTGTGCGATCATTACTCCATTAGCATAATCATACTTGCCTTCCATTACCTGGGCCACACAATCACGGCAGAAAGGACAATACATTCCAAAAATATGCTGCTCAGTGAGATCCGAAGCCTCGTGGCTGCCAAAAACCCTGACCGGCAATATATCGGCGGCGTACAAAATTTCTTCCGGCACATAGGTACACATATAAGCCATAACCTTGCCGCCGGTTCTATTCTTCCAATCCTTGGCATAATCATGCCGTTTTTCATACCAATCCTTAAATTGACTAAACATTCTATGCTCCTCCTTCTATCAATTTACTATTACAAAAATTATTATTTACCTGTAAAGATGGGTTTTCTTTTTTCCATAAACGCCGCTATGCCTTCAGTTTTATCCTGTGATCCCAATAGAACATTAGCCAGAGCAGATTCCAGAAACAAGCCCGATTCCAAATCCATTTCACATCCATGATTTACGGACATTATAGCCATCTTAACGGCCAACGATGGTTTTTTAGCAATCTTTTTTGCAGTCTCAGTAGCAACATCCATCAATTCTTCGGGCTTTACAACCTTATTAGCAACCCCTATTCTCAAGGCTTCCTGGGCATCAAGCATATCCCCTGTAAGCATCATCCAAAGTGCGCGGGATTTACCAATCATTCTGCTCATACGCTGCGTCCCTCCATACCCCGGCATAGCACCTAAAGCAAGTTCAGGTAAACCCAGTTTAGCGTTTTCTGATAAAATCCTGAATGTGCAGCCAAGCGCCAATTCACAACCCCCACCAAGCGCCAATCCATTAACAGCTGCAATACTTGGCTTGCCAAGCTCTTCAATATTCCGGGTCATTTCCTGGCCTCTTCGCGAAAAATCCATGCCATCTTTTAATCCAACCGCCTGAATCTCAGGAATGTCAGCACCGGCAACAAACGCTTTGGAGCCGGAGCCGGTTACAACCAGAGCTTTTACTTCTTCACTTTTCTTAACCTCAGCAAGAACGTGAATAATTTCATCAATAACCTTTGCATTGAGAGCATTAAGCTTGTCAGGACGATTGACGGTTAGAAACCCGACACTGTCCTTTACCTCGTAAATGATATTTTCATAGTTCATACTGCATCCCTCCCCAATTAGCATCCGCACCAAAAAATATACCATGGTGCATAATTTCTAAAATCTGGCTCATAATCAAAATTCTTTAAATTACTTTTACCTTATATATCTGATGGCTGATTTTTCAAAACAGACCGCAAAAGCATATCTGCCATTTGCCTGGCAACCTCTTCCACCGGAAGTCGCCCCACAGGATTTAACCACCTATATACCCAATTTATATTTGAAAATACCCCAAACGTCATTACAACCTTATCAATTTTCTGGTACAGAAGCCCTTTATCCTCAAGCTCGCAAATCTTTTTATAATAAAGGTCATACAACTGCCTGTGCTGATCAAGAGCTTTTTCTTTCAAGGAAGGCGGCAACTGATATTGTTCTTCAAGGTAAATTTTCATTTTTTTGGCAGCATTGATTGAAAACAATATCTGGGTGACTATCATATTACGCAAACATTCAACAGGATCTTCATGTTTGCCTATAACCTTATTAAGTTCATCTAAAAGCTCTGATCCTACATCGGTTATAATTCTAAAAAGTATTTCATCTTTATTCTTGAAATAAACATACAAACAAGAATTGCTGCCTTTTACAAGTTTGGCGATGTCACGAACTGATGCTTTGACATAGCCATGTTCAGCAAAAAGTTCCGTTGCCGTATCTAATATTTTAGCTTCAAGATCGGATTTTCCCATCTGAACATGCTCTCCCTTGCGACAACTATCAGCCAGACGCCGGAAATATTTAATGAATTTAGCGAACGACCGCTTAGTAAGGAAAACAATAATCTTCTCTCCGGTAGTTGTCAAGAAAAAAATTAAAAAATTTACTTCTGGAAAGCTACCTTACCACTTAAAAGTGGTGCAATGTATAAACTATTATATCAATAAGTTAATAAGCTATATGTATTTCATCAAGCCTTCAATGGATATATAGATTTCTGCAAAACAATCCCTATAATGAAAATCTGATAGTTTATAGGGATCTTTGATGTCATAAAAATGATTGTCATCTTGTTCTGAGCAGCTTATGGAAAAAGATTTTAGCAGAAAAATCTTATCTTTTGCATCCGGATATTTTTCTGCTATAGTTTCTTTATGTTGGTGAGTCATAACAAGTATCTTATCCGATTCTGATACAATATTTTCAGTCAGAAGAGTTGATTTGTGATCTGAAACATCAATACCATTTTCCTTAAGTATTTCGATGGCCTTCTGGTCTGCAGGCGCCCCTTTCATATCAAGAATTGCTGCCGATACAACTGAAATATTAATGAGTCCATTTTCAGCAGCTAATTTATTAAAAATATTTTCCGCCATAAAACTGCGGCAAATATTTGCTGTACAAACAAACAGAATCTTCATAACGCTATTCACCAGAGCCAATTTCAAAACGTTTTAGTTTGGTCAAGCTCAAGGCGGGCGAAAATTTCAACCACAGGAACACACTTAGTATTTCGAGAATTAAAATTTGAGCCCAACGCATAAGATCGGCCAAAATGGGGCGTTTTGAAACTGACTCACCATTTTGGCTATTTCGTAATACGATTCCTAAAACAAACAGCATATAATTTAACAAGATATTGAAAATAATCAAGAACAATAATTTTCTGTTATAGTTAATATTCAATATATTCTTGCTCATAATAATTTGACCGTTTTGTTCTATCTATGCTATATTGCAAACAGTTTTTTTCACACCGTAACTTTCCTAAAAGTATTTTAAAATCACATAATGTGTCCGTAATATATCTTTTTGGACACAAAAAGTATCTTGTTAAAAATTAGGGCTCAATGGAATATTTTATTGAAATACTAATATTTTTAGCAGGTTTTACAATTATTTCTCTTGCTTCAAAGCAAATAGGACATTTTTTTGCTAAGGCTGAGCTGCCCTTAATTACAGGGTTTCTTTTTACCGGAATTGTTGCCGGACCTTACATGTTAGGGCTCATTTCAATAGAAACTACGGAAAAATTACGTTTTGTTGACGAAATATCCTTAGGATTTATAGCTTTTGCAGCCGGCAACGAACTGTATCTGGAAGAACTTAAAAGTCGTTTTAAAATCATTACATTAGTGACTCTTGGCCTTTTGGTTTTCACTTTTTCATTCTGCACTTTAACTATTTTCTTTTTATCCGATTTTATACCTTTTATGCGTGAAATGCCGGTGGACGGCCGTCTGGCTGTTTCCATACTGGCGGGAGCTATTCTGGTTACTCGCTCTCCATCTTCGGCCATTGCTATTGTTAATGAACTTCGTGCCAAAGGACCTTTTACGCAAACTGTTCTTGGCGTTACAATGATTTTGGATGTAGCGGTAATAACTCTATACGCCATAAATTCTTCAATAGCTAATTCTCTTTTAACTGGCTTAAGCTTTGATTTAAGCTTTATAGTAATATTTTTGGTTGAAATGTCAGTATCACTTTTGCTGGGGTATTTTGTCGGAAAACTTATTCAGTACATTTTGTCCAGGCGGATGCAAAGCATTATAAAAACCGGGAGTATTATACTGTCAGGATACAGTGTTTTCGTATTATCCAATATAATCCGCGAATTTACTCATACCAGATTCGCTTTTGAAATACTTCTGGAACCTTTGCTTATTTGCATGATAGCTAGCTTCATAGCAACCAACTACAGTAAACACCGATTGGAGTTCTCAAAAATTCTTCATGATGCAGGCCCTCCGGTTTACATAGCCTTTTTTACATTAACCGGTGCTTCACTATCACTGGATGTTTTGGCAAATACCTGGCAGATTGCGCTTGTTTTATTCGCTGTTCGTCTGGTTGCCACAATTTTCGGAACTTTTGGGTACGGAGTTCTTGCAAAAATCCCTATAAAAGCAAATCGTATCGGCTGGATGTCTTTTATAACCCAGGCCGGACTCGGCTTGGGTCTTGCGAAACAAGCAGTTGTAGAATTTCCGGAATGGGGAACTCCATTTGCTACAATAATTATCGCAGTTATAGTATTAAACCAGTTAATCGGCCCACCCATGTTTAAATGGGCTCTCAGAGAAGCTGGAGAAGCACATCCGCGTGCAGATACTCCGGAGTTTGACGGTATCTTAAGTGCAATAATATTTGGACTTGAAGGGCAATCGCTTGCTCTTGCCGGATCTTTACGATCTCATGGCTGGCAGGTTCAAATAGCAACATTGGATGACTCAGGCAGTAATAGTAATGGTTATAATGATGCCAACAATTCCGATATTGAAATTTTATCAATAACGGAAATAAATATACAAATGCTGGAGCAATTGAAAGCAGAACAAGCTGAAGCCATTATTGTAATGCTATCTGACGAAGAAAATTATAAGATTTGCGAACTTGCTTATGAGCATTTCGGAACAAGAAATTTGGTAGTACGTTTAAATAATCGGGCCAATTTTAAACGATTCCATGCTCTGGGGGTTTTAATTGTTGACCCTTCGACAGCAATTGTAAGCCTTCTGGATCATTTTGTCCGCTCGCCTATGGCCGTATCACTTTTACTCGGAATGGAAGAAAACCAGGATTCTGTTGAGCTTGAGCTTCGGAATCCAAGCTTACACGGCATTGCGCTTCGTGATTTAAGGCTTCCGGCAGATACACTTATTATATCCGTCCGCCGTCGTGGTCAGTTGCTGGTATCGCATGGATACACCAGGCTTGAAATTGGTGATTTGGTAACCATTGTCGGTTTGTCAAAAAGTCTTAAGGAAATATCTTTACGTTTCGATACAAACAGAGAATATGCTCTTTTGCATCTTATAGAAACTGTTACTCCAAAAGAACTTTCGTCTAACTTTCTTGAAGCGGAAGTAAAAGAAATCATTCGCGAAGAAACTGTTATTCCAAAAGACCGCTTCGACAGATTTATTGAAAAGTGCAAAGTAATCGATATTCCTCATACTATAGACATAGATGAACTGTTTAAGTTGATGGCAAAAGAAATGGCTGGTGAACTTGACATTAAAGCTGATCTTCTTTTCAATTTGATTTCCGAAAGAGAAAAAGAAAGCAGTACAGCAATAAGTCCGGGTATAGCCATACCGCATATTATTTTGGAAGGAGAACATAAATTCGACATCCTTCTTGCCCGTTGCAAAGAAGGAATTCATTTTTCAGAATCAAACCCCATGGTATATGCTGTATTTGCGCTGGTTGGAACCAAAGACGAGCGCAATTTTCATCTTCGTGCTCTTTCTGCTATTGCTCAAATTGTTCAGGATCCATATTTTGCGAATAAATGGTTAAGGGCAAAAGATGAAAAGTCTCTGCGCGCTATTATCTTGCAGTCAAAAAGAAAAAGACAGGAATAAAGAGCCAATATAAAAACAAGAAAGGTTACCATGGAAATAATGGTTTTTAACGGAACGAGCAAGGGTGGGCACATTTTAAGTTCTTGAGTTCTTAATAAGACGTATGCTACCAAAGGAAAATAATGATTATGTCAATATATCAATACCTGTACCCTAACTTTCCTCATAGCTTCTTCTCAGGATGTTGGAAGATTAAGATAAAGCGTTTAGCCTTACTGATAGTGGCAATAGTATTTATGTCTGCATTTAGTGCAAGCGCGGAAACCAGGCAAAGTCCGTCAGAGGCACCAAAAGCTATAAAAAACGGATGGTCGCCTTTTCAGTTTTCCGTTTTTAATCCACTGCAACTATTTAATGAGGACAAGGATATAGTTGGATTACGCCTAAATTTGGTCTATGGCAGGAATGCCGATGTGTCCGGAATTGATCTCGGACTGGGCGTTAACAGTTCCCATAATTTTACTGGCATACAGATTGCCGGAATAATGAATAATGCCGCTGGAGATCCCGGTGACTTTATGGGGATAGGTATACAGATAGCATGTCTTGGTAATACTACCGATCATCTTTACGGAATACAAATAGGCGGTTTAGGAAACGGCGTTACCAACGATGCTACAGGTATTCAAATTGGTCTGGTTGGCAATGTTGCCTCCACAGTTAAAGGAATCCAGATAGGTGGACTCTATAATTTTAATAATGGCAAAAACAGCAGCATAACCGGCATTCAGATTGGAACCTTCAACTATTCAGACAATGTCACGGGTATTCAAGTTGGACTTTATAACGAATGCATCAACATGAGAGGAATACAGGTTGGTATTCTAAATCATATAGAAAAAGGCTATATGCGGTTTATGCCGATTATTAATGCAAAATTTTAGTAAAATAGAGTACACGAAAGGAAGTGAAAATGCTTTACAGAACCGTAAAAAAGAACGGCGACAAACTTTCAATATTGGGATTCGGGGCAATGCGCCTTCCTCAAAAAAACGGAAAGATAGATGAAGAACGTGCTATAAACCAGATACGTCATGCTATTGATTCAGGAGTAAATTATGTTGACACGGCCTGGCCATATCATGGGGGAGAAAGCGAACCTTTTTTAGGACGAGCTCTTTCAGGCGGTTACCGGGATAAAGTAAAACTTGCCACAAAACTTCCATCATGGCTCATCAAATCAAGGCAGGATATGGACCTGTATCTTGATGCCCAGCTCAAAAAGCTGAATACCAACCGGATTGACTATTACCTGCTTCATGGTCTGAACGGATATCTCTGGGATTCACTCAATGCGTTAAATGTTTTAGATTTTTTGGACAAGGCAAAAAAGGATGGACGGATTGTAAACGCCGGATTCTCATTTCATGGAATACTGGATGATTTCAAACGGATTGTGGATGCCCACCCCTGGGAATTCTGCCAGATTCAGTATAACTACCTTGATGAAAATAATCAGGCAGGAAAGCAGGGGCTTATGTATGCAGCGGCAAAAGATCTGGGAGTCATCATTATGGAACCTTTGCGGGGAGGAAACCTGGGCAGGCCTGTCCCGCCTCCCGAAATAGCCGCCATATGGCAAAAGGCAAAACAGCAAAGAACTCCTGTGGAATGGGCGCTTCGCTGGGTGTGGAACCATCCGGAAGTTACGGTAGTACTTTCAGGAATGAACGAAGAATCTCACATAGAAGAAAATCTCGCAATTGCTGATACAGCGCTGCCAAACTTTCTTACAAAAGATGAATTGAACCTTATTGATAAAGCAGCCCACACTTATGTGGACATCATGAAAATCAACTGTACCGGATGCGGTTATTGTCTGCCCTGCCCTTCCGATGTTTCGATTCCCATATGTTTTGAAACCTATAATGACTTACATATGTTTGGAAATGCGGATGAAGCCCCATTTTTATATGCTGTGAGAAATTGCGGTATTGCTACCGGAAACCCGGGTTATGCTTCCCAATGCGTGCAGTGCGATGAATGCCTGGAAAAATGTCCTCAGCAAATAAACATACCCGAGTTTTTGGAAAAGGTGGTGCAAGAGCTTGAAGGAGACAACCTGAAACAATTTGATACGCTTGCAAAACAACTTTTCATGGGATCGCTTTCTCAGGAATAAAATTATTGTTGCGACAGAACTGATCAAGCAACTGATGGGCCCGAAGCTGCCGTCAAAAAAGAGAGTTATTGGATTCTAAGCAGACGGCCCCCAACCAGGGTAGAACATTAGAGCGTTTATAAAATCACCATCTCTTTCGCAGGAAATCCAAATATTATTGCAAAATATCTGTTCAAAAGATTATATAGATTTTCAAATTAATTTATATGATTACTGATTGATTAAAATATGAATCCAAGTTTATAAATTCCTGATTTGTAAGTTGAAACATTAAAGCTTCCGGAAATCTTAAACATTCGGTTAATTCCACAAATTCATAGTAATTTAATGGGATTTAAAGGGAAAATATAGTTTTTTTATGAACTTGACATAAAGATTAATCGTCTGTTAAATAATCGGGCACTATAACAATTATAATGCCGTAAAAAGTCAATAAAATCCTGTTTTGTCATGTCGGACTTGAGAAGCGTGTTCCGGCATGTTGTGAGCCGGGGGCATCCGGTTAAATTAATATGCTTCGGATGGCGGCTTTTACCGGTATGACGATGTGAGGTTTTTTACGGTTTCATCAACATTATTTCAGGAGGTAATTATGAGAAAAATAAGAACTGCCGCTGTTATCGGCTCCGGTGTTATGGGTGGAGGAATAGCAGCACTTATCGCCAGTGCAGGTATCAAGACACTGTTGCTGGATATTGTTCCGTTCGATTTGACAGATGAGCAGAAAAAAGACCCTAAGGAAAGAAATAAAATAGTAAAGGCCGGTTTGGATTCCATTATAAAATCAAGACCACCACAACTTATGCATAAAAAAGATGCCGATCTGATCTCAATAGGAAATCTTGAGGACGATTTTGACAAGCTTGCATCATGTGATTGGATCGTTGAAGTAGTTCTTGAAAATCTTAAAATTAAACGCGATCTTTTCACAAAAATTGAAAAAGTCAGAAAACAAGGCTCCATTGTTTCCTCAAATACTTCCGGTATTCCTTTAAAATCAATGTCGGAAGGACTCAGCGATGATTTTAAAAAACATTTTATGGGGATACATTTTTTCAATCCGGTAAGATATATGAAGCTTCTGGAAATTATACCGGGGGCTGAAACACTTCCGGAAGTGCTTAGCTTCATGTCTGATTTCGGGGAAAAAATCCTTGGTAAAGGAATTGTAATAGCAAAGGATACCCCGAATTTTATTGGAAACAGAATAGGTGTCCAGACTATGATCAAATCCATGCAGCTTATGATGGAAGAAGGTCTTAAGATTCATGAGGTGGATGCTCTCCTTGGGCCTGCCATAGGCAGACCGTCTACAGCGATATTCAAGACTTCCGATATGATAGGCCTTGATACGGTGGGGCATGTTTCAAAAAACACCTATGAGCTTGTTGTAAATGATGAAGAAAGGGATACCTTTGTTATTCCTGATTTCATTAATAAAATGATTGATAAAAAGCTCCTTGGAAATAAAACTAAGGCGGGTTTTTATAAGACTGAAAAAACGCCTGACAAAAAGAAACTTAAAAAGGTGATAAACCCCGCAACATTAGAATATGAAGAATTTGGAAAACCTGATTTTGCCTGCCTTGGAGAAGCAAAAAAAGCAAGAACACTTTCCGATAAATTAAAAGCAATTGTTTATGCTGATGATAAGGGTGCAAAGTATGTATGGAAAGTAATTGCAAACGGACTGATATATGCAGCAACAAGAATTCCGGAAATATCGGATACTATAATTGAAATAGATAACTCAATGAAATGGGGCTACAATTATGAAATGGGTCCCTTTGAAACATGGGATGCCATTGGTGTTCAAAAATCAGTTGAAATGATGGAAAAAGATGGCTTGAAAGTTCCTGAAAATGTGAAAAACATGCTGGCATCAGGAATAACATCATTTTATAAAACCGAAAACGGCAAAATATCCTATTATGATTTTAACACCAAAGCTTATGTTGAATATGTTGTAAGCAGCAATATTATTTCTCTTGCAGGGCTTAAAGCAAATAACAAGATTGTAAAAGACAGCAAATCAGCATCTATTGTAGATCTGGGTGATGGCGTTTTCTGCTGTGAATTTCATACCAAGATGAATGCATTAAATAACGAGGTTATAGATTTCATCAATGAATCTCTTGATTATGTAGATCAGAATGGTGCAGGTCTTGTTATCGGCAATCAATCCGGAGTATTTTCGGCAGGAGCCGATCTGGTTCCGGTTGGAGCACTGACCAAGGAAAAGAAATTTGATGAAATTGATGCTATGCTGGAAAGGATTCAGCAGGCGGTCCAGAGAGAAAGATATTCTTCTTTTCCTGTAGTTGCAGCGCCATATGGTTTAACTCTTGGCGGTGGTTGCGAAGTATGCCTTGGAGCAGACAGGATGGTTGTCCATTCCGAGCTTTATATGGGGCTTGTTGAAATAGGAGTCGGATTAATTCCTTCCGGTGGCGGATGTTTGAATCTCTGGAAAAAATTTGTATCAACAATTCCCGAAGCAAGTATAAGAGGAATCGATCTGGCTAAATATTTTATTCCTGCTTTTATGGCGATTTCATCAGCAAAGGTTTCAAGTTCTGCTGCTGATGCAAGATCTATAGGATTTCTCGGGCCAAATGACAGGATAGTATTTAACCGTGATTATCTTATCGGCGAAGCGAAAAAAGAAGTTTTAAAGATGCTTGATGAAGGTTATGCTCCTCCTGTTAAAAGAAAGCTCTTAGTATTCGGTGATGCAGCCCAGGGCATGGTTAATGTTGAAATGTTAAACATGTTCAATGGAAAATATGTCAGCGAGTATGATGCCTTTCTGGCAAAAAGAATCGGTATTGTAATAAGCGGCGGAGATGTAAGATCAAACAGCCAAATTGATGAAGAAATAATTTTAAAGCTTGAAAGACAGGCCTTTATTGATTTTCTGCATGAAGAAAAAACAGTGGCAAGAATCGATCATATGTTGTCGACAGGCAAGCCTCTTAGAAACTAATAATTGAATATCTTAATCTCAGGGAGGAAAACTAAATGAGAGATGCATATATAGTAACAGCAGTAAGAACCCCAGGCTGCAAAAGCGCAAGAGGGACTTTTAAGGATACAAGACCGGAAGATCTCCTGTCTTTTATTGTTAGTGCAGCTGTTGAAAGAACACCCAATATTGAAAAGAAAGATGTTGAGGATTTTGCGATTGGTTGTGCTTTTCCTGAAGCCGAACAAGGGCTTAATATCGGTCGTGTTGGCGCACAGATAGCCGGCTTCCCCGATGAAACATCAGGATTTACAATTAACCGTTTATGCTCTTCAGGGCTTGAGGCCATAGCTGGCGCCACCTTAAGGGTAAGGGCAGGATGGTCTGAAATCGTTATTGCAGGCGGTGTGGAATCTATGACCATGGTTCCTATGGCAGGAAATCTTCCAAGACCGCACCCGGAATATGCAAAAACACATGCCGCTCTTTGGGGCAATATGGGAAATACAGCAGAAACAGTGGCAACCCGTTATAATATTTCCCGCCAGGCCCAGGATGAATTTGCGTTTAATTCCCATATGAAGGCTACAGAAGCATTAAACAAGAAGCTTTTTAAAGAGATAGTGCCAACACCTGCAATAAAATATGTTATGCAAAAGGACGGAACTTTTATAAAAGAGACTTTTATAATCGATTATGATGATGGAATCCGGCCTCAAACAACTGTAGAAGGTCTGGGCAAATTAAGGGCTGTTTTTTCTGTGGGCGGTACTGTTACTGCCGGAAACTCTTCACAGACAACCGATGCAGCCGGAGCCGCAATTATAATGAGTGAAGATAAAGTAAAAGAATTAGGTATAAAGCCACTCGCAAAAGTAAAATGCTATACCACGGTCGGCTGTCGTGCCGATGAGATGGGCGTAGGGCCAAAATATGCAATTCCAAAACTATTAAAAATTGCAGGAGTTGATTTAAAAGAAATAGGGTTGTTTGAAATAAACGAAGCATTTGCTTCACAGGCCCTGTACTGCATTCAGGAACTAGGAATTGACATGGCTAAAGTAAACATCCATGGCGGTGCAATTGCTCTTGGTCATCCTCTTGGAGCTACCGGTGCCAAGCTGACCGCGACTCTTTTGTCAAACATGAGGGAAAAAGGCGTTAAATATGGAGTAGAATCAATGTGCGTCGGCGGCGGTATGGGAGCTGCGGCTTTGTTTGAGTTATGTGATTAGTCATATATTGTAAATAGTATTTTTATAAATAATAAAGGCCGCTCTTTTTAGGGCGGCCTTTTGTTATCCAAACTCTTATATAATATAGCCATTCTCATTAAAAAGTTTCAGACAGGCATCAACAGCTGCCGGATCATAGAGGATGCCTTTATTTTCTGAAATTTCCTCCAGGGCCTTATCAATTCCCAAAGCAGGGCGGTAAGGACGGTGGGATGAAATAGCCTCTACAACATCCGCCACAGCAAGAATTCGTGCATCAAGCAGTATATTGTTTCCTTTAAGCCCGCTTGGATAAACTGCTCTTCGGGGAACAAAACATATTGGAACATTCATTCCAACTCTGCTTGGGGTGCCACCAGGATGGTGTTCATGAAATTTGCCAGGGAGTTGCTGCCTGTGCCTATGTCCAATAACCATAAATTGTATCTCTTTCTAATATCTCCCTGACTCTGTTGTGTAGCGTTCAATATGCCAAAGGTGCTATTTAATGCAGCGGTCTTGTTATCGTTGTTGGCGGTTGAGAAAATGGCCGCCTTTGTGATGTCTGCCGTAGCGGTGTCGGTGGTTTCGGTCAGGGCATAGTTGCTGCCGTCGGATCCGCCTAATGTGATGTCTGCAATGTTGATCGTTTTGCCTGTCCCAACGTTTTTGTCCGTGAAGTCGGCTGTCTGGGCGAAGGTTACCGTATCTCCCGGGACAATGTCGTCGGATGAACCTGTAACTATTGCCGTTGTTGTGGCGTCATAGACCTTGTTCGTACCGGCATAGGCGGCGGTAACGGCCCTGGCTGTGATGTCTGCCGCAGCGGTGTCAGTGGTTTCGGTCAGGGCATAGTTGCTGCCGTCGGATCCGCCTAATGTGATGTCTGCAATGTTGATGGTTTTGTCTGTCCCAACGTTTTTGTCCGTGAAGTTGGCTGTCTGGGCGAAGGTTACCGTATCTCCCGGGACAATGTCGTCGGATGA
>JAHITX010000137.1 GCA_018817425.1 Pseudomonadota bacterium | reverse complement strand
GCCGAATTCGAAGCTATTTGTCGACTTGCCGTAAGCATGGAGTTAAGGCAAGTCAGGCGTTGGAGCTATTGTTTAAAGGCAAATTGCCCGACTTTCTTATGTGAACGGGAGTATATATTAAAATGACGCTGAATAATTACTAACATACATGCCGATACCAAGTCCAATTGGGATGGAGCTTAGCAATGATGGTCAGACTTTGTTCCTGTACGCATATCGTGACCGCCGCTATCCCGAGAGTTGGTACGGTGTGCTATCAGTGGATATCTCTGACCCCTATGCTATTCGGGAAACAGGAAAGCATGACATCGATATTCTACAAGCGCGACTTTCGGTTGATGGCACCCTCTTATTTGTGAAGGAAAGAGGAGAACTTGTGCGTAACAAATACACGAATATTTTTCTTAATATCTATAGAGTTTCACCTGCTGATAAATCAACACCGCTATCCAGGATGCAAATGAAATGGTTGAGTGGAAACTTCTTTCCAACACCAGATGGAAAGCATCTTGTACTAGGTCGTATGGGAGAATTAATTGTATATGACATTTCGAACCCTTCTGCCCCAAGTAAAGAATTTGAATTATCCCCTAATTTGGGTTATCCAAAAGAAATTGGAAAGGACGGGACGCTTTATCTATCTAACGGTTTAAATGGTGATGAACTGGTTCTTGCTAGTGTTATACCCAAATTTAAAAAAATCTGCGTTTTCAGTAAAAAGCTATCAAGCTTGAATATTCTATATATCAGTGAGGATAGCAAAACGGTTTACATTTCTGCACTTGACAAAACAATCAATGTTATAGATTTGGCTGACAAGAAAGCCCCGAAGATTGTAGCAAATTACAGTACCCCAAACTATGTTGGCGCTATGGTTCCTGCGTGTAATGACAAGCTGATATATGCCGGCTTGCTGGACTCGATTGTCGTTATTGACCCAGCGAAAGCAATTCCGACTTCTGAATCGCTAATCAGTGCACACACTGAAGCATTAAGGCAATACAAGCGCAAAGATCTCAAATTCGACTTTGAGCCGGTTAGCAACGCAATCAATGTTCTTGAAGCTGCCGGAATTACAAGGGCAATCGAGAGAAAGCCCTCGGGTCTTTCTGATAAGGTATTTGCCAGTATCCTGAATGACTACGGATTTTTCCTGTCAAAAAATATTTTTCGGGAAGATGATGAAGCAATTGAGATATACAAAAAAGTAACAGCTTTAGACACTAACCGCTCCGTGGCCTACCTGAACCTTGGAGAAAGTTTGCAGAAACGCTTGTCAAGAACAGATTCTTTTCAGGAAAAGATTGCTTTAACGAAAGAGATAAAGACTGCTTACTTACAGTATAAAAAACTCCATGGAAAATCCACACCAACAATTGATTCTTTTCTGGCGCTCAATATCGTAGATACTCCGATTACCGATTTCTGCGAATACGTAACAGCTTATACAAATCAGGAAAGGTTGACAGAACTTTTCGGTACAGGAAAATCGGTTGAAAAGAGCAATAATCAGGGTAGTATGCGAGTAGAGATAAGTTATGGAGGATCTGCGAATCACCCTTATGTGAGCTTTATTGATAACGAAACAAATCAGGAGATCGATTGGAAACTCCCGGAAAATGGTGAGAATATGCCATGGGCAGCCAGGATAAACATTGTACCTTTTTCAGATGGACACCATCTGCTATATTATAAGAATGGAGGCCATCTGGTGATGTCTTTGCCTATTGGTGCAGCATGGGATACTGGCACAGTTTGTCGTTTTACCGAGCACATTACTGAGTCATTCGATATGAAGGGAAAGAACACGGAAGTCTGCAATCTTGTGCTGTCTTCAAAACATCCGTCATTTATCAATTTTGAGAAATCACACTTTTTGAACAATGAAACGCTTAAAGCTGCCAGATATTACTCTACGGATGAATTTATGGCCGGCAAGGTTGACTTTGACAACGACGGGAAGGAAGATATGCTTGTACATCTTCAGTACCAAAGCGGCGCAGGTCCTGGTTGCATATATGACTTCTTCGATCTCTTAAATGAAGAAAAGGAGGGGTTCTCTACATCAAAAAGCAGATCTTTGTTGCTTGAAATGCAGGACATAGAACACAGGCCCGGAGTTATGCACCCCGTTCCTCATTGTCATGGGAATGCTACAGGGTGGTTCAGATTTAATGGTATTACGTATTTTGAAACAAAATACCCTGAAGATCAACCGCAGGATTCGGAGCAGGAATTCCGCACTGTTTCTTACATAAAGGATGGTCAGATTAAAAGAATTTGTGAGGCTAATTTCTCGATACAGGTGGAGGGACACTAAACAAAAGGGTGCTTTAGGCAAAAGCATCTAATTGTTCGGTGAAGCTCTCTGAAGCAGATTCATATCTTTATAAATGTAGTAAGAGTTTTATATTGTGGATATATTAAGGTGCTGACAAAACTATTAAACCTGATTAATGCTGCTGATCAGTTACCCGGCAGTTCATGCCGGGAAAATAAAGAATAAATACAAGCGTCAATATCCCCTCACGCTGATTCGACTTCCTCCTTTTTCAAAGATTTTTTGCGCAATACTTCGGTACAAATACAATATGGTATTTGCAATCCCATTTTAAATGGGATAAACGTTTCCAATTATAGTCTATATTATTTCCCACCGGATCGATAGAACCTATTAAGGTCCTGCACCTGAAGTGGAGGGTTTGGATTGATATTAAAAGAAGAAAGACAAGGTCGATATAGCATAAGAATAAATGATCAATATCGGGTTTGTTTTAAATGGGAAAAAGAAAACACTTGAGAAATTAGTCAGAACGATGAAACTGTCTATAAACATATTAAACACGCTGTCGATGAACTCCAGACTGGAAAGGGATGCAGTAACAACACCCCACGTTGGGCGGCTTATGACAACCCGGAGAAGAAGATGCTAAAAACCAAAGGACTGGAATACGAGATTCAAGGCGATGGGGAACCGATACTGCTTATTCACGGAAGTATTTTAGCGGACGCTTTCCTCCCGCTCACTAATGAGGCGGTACTTTCCGACCATTATAAACTTATCCGGTATCACCGCCGAGGTTTTGCCGACAGCGATCCCATTACTGGAGCATTCAGTATCGAAGAGCAAGCTCAAGATGCGTTGACGCTGCTGCATGCGCTCGGCATACAACGTGCGCATGTGATCGGGCATTCCTATGGAGCAGTGACCGCTTTGCAGCTTGCTTGCCAGGCTCCGTCCGCTGTTCACTCACTTGTACTTCTTGAGCCCCCGAAGACCACCGAAGAACCGGAAAGCATGGAGGAGTTCGAGCCACTTATCGCACAGTTTAGTTCCGGCGATGTTATTGGTGCTGTTGATTCATTCATGGCTATGGTTGGCGGACCGGACTGGAGATCTGAGGTGCAGCGCACAGTGCCGGACGGTCCCGAACAGGCCGAAAGGGATGCCGCTACCTTTTTCGATATAGAATTTCCAGCGCTGGGGAACTGGATTCTCAGCAAAGATAAAGCAAGTAGAATCTCACACCCAATCCTTTATCTCCTTGGAGCCGAGAGTGACCCTATGTTCGACAAGGCAAAGCAGGCTTTTAAGTCAATCGTCACGCACACAGAAGAAGTACTGCTTCCAGGACTCAATCATCTCTTTATGATACGAAATCCAAGCCAGGTAGCCATACCGATCGCTGACTTTCTGGCGCGGCATCCTATTTGACGAAGCACACCTTCGTTAATGAGAACGAGGCAACGGGCTAACCGGGATACAGTTAAACCTGATGCCAATAATATACGGATCGAATTAAATATACTGGAAAATTATGCCTTACAATAAAAAACCAGGGGTTAGCCTGCAGGCCAAAGTGATGTTTATTTTTCTTGCTCTTGCTCTTGTTCCCCTTCTGATTATTGGGTGGTTTTCGATTAAAACAACCGAGGATCTGATAGCCAGCATGGTTATTCGTCAACTTCAAAATGTAGCGGTAGACAAGGTTGCTATTCTCGAACGCTGGCTTGATGAACGTAAGGCAGATCTTATGGTTGTTGCCGGGACATCAATATTAAAATCCATGAATCCCGATCTGATAGCTCCTTACCTTAATCTTGTGCGCGATAAATATGGCGTTTATAAGAATTTAAAAGTAGTTTCGGCTTCCGGAAAAATTATTTTTAATAGCAGAAAAGACAAATCCAGCCCAAAAATAAACGATACCGGAACTTATATTGCCAGAGACGCTCTGTATATGTCCGACATTACATATTTACCCGAAGAAAAGGAGTCATCCTTTGATATCGCAACTCCCGTTACAGGGAATAATGGCAAGCTTTTAGGAACGGTTTACGGCAGCGTTGGGACTAATAAAATAGTATTTTTTATTCTTAATGTATCTTTAGGTGTTACCGGCGAATGTTATCTTGTGGATAGGGATGGAAGATTCCTTGCGCACAAGGAGCCTTCAAGAATTTTAACGGAAAATATATCTCAGTCTGAAAGCTTCAAAAAAATATTCGAAAAACGAGACGGCAAAAAGGCATATCTGGATTATCGTGGCATAGAAGTACTGGGCGCTTCCCTGAATGTCGGCGGCACAGACTGGTATATTGTTGTTGAACAGGATTACGAAGAAGCTTTCCAGAGTGCAAAAACCCTTAAACGCATAATTTATATTACTCTTATTTTATGCATCGTAAGCGCATTTATGCTTACATGGATGATTTCGTACCGGATTGTAAGCCCTATAAGAACGCTCAGCAGATATGCCGGAAATATAGCGGTTTCAGAATTTGACAAGCCGATTGTAAAAATTAACACAAATGACGAGATTGGTTTGCTTTATAGCGCATTTGAAGACATGTCGCACAAACTTCAGGAGCGCCAGAACAATCTTGAAAAAAAAGTCGGGTTAAGAGAAGCGGAACTGAAAGAAACAAAAATTATTGCAGAACGTTCGGAAAAGTTTGCAGCAATGGGAAGAATGGGTGCTGCTGTTGCTCATGAAATAAGGACCCCCCTCACTTCCATTAAACTTTTCCTGGAATCCGTACAGGATCAGATCGAACGTTTTCCGGAAGACAAAGAAGATTTCCGGATAGCAATGAAACAGGTTAACAGAATTGAAGCAACTATAAACAGGTTTCTTGAATTTACAAAACCACAGGCTCTTTTGTTTTCGGTAATTGATGTGGCAAAACTTATAGAAGATGTTCTATCTATAGTCAGGCCTCTTGCAAATCGTCAGGAATGTGCACTTAATGTCAGAATTGATAATAATCTCCCGTCAATAAATGGAGACAGAAAATTATTGTCCGAAGCTCTTATCAACCTTCTTATTAATGCTCTTGAGGCAATACCTTTGCACGGCGTTGTTTCCATGACAGCTGCCGAAGATATTTTTAAACTAAACGACAGAAATGAATCCTGTGTTAAAATTGAAATTTGTGATACCGGCCAGGGGATTCCCGAGGATCAGATTGAAAATATTTTTGAGCCGTTTTTTACCACAAAAGCATCCGGTACTGGACTGGGACTTCCGCTTGTGCTAAATACGATTAAAAATCATGGCGGAGTAATACATGTTAATAGTGTTTTTCAACAGGAAACGATATTTACCATTTTTCTACCCATAGAAATCAACCAACAGATATTAGAAAATGATGGAAAAAATATTACTAGTTGATGACGATGAAGGTCTGTTACACTTTTTAAGCAGATTTTTTCAAAGGAAAGGTTACGAAGTAACCGCCTGCCTTAATGGCAAGGCCGCTATTGAAAAAATAAACAAGGAAAGTTTCGATCTTATTCTTCTTGATTATAAGATGCCCGAATTCAATGGGCTGGATACTTTAGCGGAAATTAAAGCCGTTGAGGTAAAAACACCCGTGATCATAATGACGGCTTACGGCACAACGGATCTGACCATTGAAACTATGAAGAAAGGCGCTTACGACTATCTTGTAAAGCCTTTTGACAGAAAAGATCTGAGCCGTATTGTAAATGATGCACTTGCTATTAGCCGCCAGATGAAAGAGATTGTCAGCTTTCCAGATTCTACAACTGCAATACCGGCTTCAATGGATAGAAATTCGCATCAGATCATAGGCAACAGCAAAATAATGCAGGATATTTATAAGCTGATAGGCCAGATAGCGGAAAAAGATGTTTCGGTTCTGATAACAGGTGAAAGCGGAACGGGAAAAGAGTTGATGGCAAGAGCCATATACCATCACAGCTGTCGCAAAGATAAACCTTTTATCGCTATTAATTGTGCAGCCATACCCGAAACTCTTTTTGAAAGCGAATTGTTCGGACATGAGCGGGGTGCATTCACCGGAGCTGAAAGGACATACATCGGTAAAATTGAGAGATGCGACAATGGCACTCTTTTTTTAGATGAGATCGGCGAAATGTCTCCTGCCCTGCAGGCTAAGCTGCTGCGGGTTCTTCAGGAAGGTGAATTCGAAAGGCTGGGCGGAAACCGGATCATCAAAGTTAATGTACGCGTGATAACTGCTACCAATAAAAATCTTGAAAAAGAGGTAGCACTTGGCGGATTCAGAAAAGATCTTTACTGGCGCCTGAAAGTTATTTCAATCGATATTCCGCCTCTAAGGCAACGCATGGGAGATGTCCCGGATCTGGTGGATTATTTTCTGAAAAAATTCAGCTCGGAATACAACAGGCCTCTTTGCTATTTGTCAGGAACGGCTTCAAACAAACTGACCGCATATTCATGGCCGGGAAATGTGCGTGAACTTGAAAACTGTATACGACGCGCCGTTTTACTCAGCACCGGGGATGTGATAGCTGAAGGAAACCTGATGATACCTGACCCGAAGGAAGAACATGTTCTGCAGACTCTGAACCGCGAACAGTTGATTGAGCGTCTGAAAGAAAAACTTGAAGAAATAATCCCTGAAATACTTCGCCTTTCAAAACAGGATATCCATACCAATCTTATTGAAGTAGTTGAAGAAACCCTGATCAGTAAGGTTCTTCGCGAATGCGGCAACAACCAGGTCCAGGCCGCCAAAATGCTTGGAATCAGCCGAAACACATTGCGGCATCGCCTTAAAAAACAACTCGATAAACACGAAGATGAATAAAAGCATAAACAAGCGAGCCACTTTCAAAACGTTTCAGTTTGGTCAAGCTCAAGGCGGGCGAAAATTTCAACCACAGGAATACATAGAGTATTTCGAGGATTGAAATTTTCGCCCAACGCAGAGATCGGCCAAAATGGGGCGTTTTGAAACTGGCTCAGGCATAAAACTGCTCAAATATTATATTGCTGTTCAAATATCATACAGCTAAGAATATTCCCCTATTAACATCTTTATTACCAATAAGTTACCTTTCAATCATATATTCTGCAATCCATGTGAACTGTATATTTTTAATCATCGGACATTTCCTGATTCTTTAAACTCATTTTCATCATAAATATATTTAGCAATTAATACTGATAGTTACATCTTTTAGTAAATATATTATCTCCCGGCATATCTTTTGCGTAGAGAACTCAAGAACAGAAATTGAAGCTAAAAAATTACCGGCAATTTTAAATGTTTCTATTAACAGGCTGTATTTAAAAAAAAGGGGGGGTTCCACATGCGGGTGAATCAAATACAAAAGCTGTATGACGGCTTTGAGGATAGAACCTTTATTCATATGAGTACAAATATGAATCGTGAAGGACTTCTCATAAGCGAAAGAATTGAGGAAATCATGATGATGTGCGACAGGGAACATCCCGTTTATGAACAGATAAGCAGTTTCAGTATCGCATTATACACACTCGGTTTTTTTAATTGCGATGATTTGATGTCCTTTCAGGATATTGACGCGCATGAAGCCGCTGTCATTTTAAGCGAACATTTTGAAAAATTCAATCAGGATAACCTGCCGCAAGAATACAATATCACCGAATCTAAGGAACAATATATGCTGGTTGTAGGAGATCCTCTGTTTCCGGTACATTTTGCCGTTCTTGCAGATACAGCCTGTTCAAAACCATTTTTCTCTAAACTGCCTTTTTTTGGCAGTGGTTTTGACAGCCTTGAGGAATTGGTGAATGAATTCTCAGGTATCGAAGGAATAAGTCCTGATGATTTTCATTTTTTTAAAAAAACAAGGTCCGGGGCAATACCTGCTTCATCAATTGGTAAAATATATATAGTGAAAAATTATTAGCGGCATCTAAATTATTGAAAAATTAATTTTAAAATTCCAAGGAGACAGTTGAATGTCAGTTATCAAGAGCGTCATTGACAAAGTAAAGCAAACAGACCCGGGGCAGAATGAATTTCACCAGGCAGTTACAGAAGTTTTGGAATCACTGGAACCAACAACTAAGCGGCATCCTGAATTTGTAAAAAGCGGCATATACGAAAGAATTGTTGAACCGGAAAGAGCTATTATTTTTCGGGTACCCTGGGTTGATGATAAAAACCGTGTTGTAGTTAACCGTGGGTTTCGAGTACAGTTTAATAATGCTATAGGTCCTTTTAAAGGAGGCCTTAGATTCCACGCTTCAGTGAATTTGAGCATTATCAAATTTCTGGGATTTGAGCAGATTTTTAAAAACTCTCTGACAACTCTGCCTATGGGCGGCGGCAAAGGCGGTTCCGACTTTGATCCAAAGGGAAAATCCGATTGCGAGATAATGCGTTTCTGCCAGGCCTTTATGAGAGAACTTTTCAGACATATTGGCCCTGAGACAGACGTGCCTGCCGGAGATATCGGTGTAGGCGGCCGTGAGATAGGTTATATGTTCGGCTACTATAAAAAACTCAGAAATGAACATACCGGCGTTTTGACGGGAAAAGCGCTTGAATACGGAGGAAGCCTCATCAGGCCGGAAGCCACAGGATATGGAACCGTATATTTTGCAGCCGAAATGCTGGCAACAAGGGGAATTGATTTCAAAAATAAATGTGTGGCCGTCAGCGGCTCCGGCAATGTCGCCCAGTTTGCCATTGAAAAAGTCAACCAGATGGGCGGAAGGGTTATTTCAGTTTGCGATTCGAATGCAACTGTTATAGATGAAAAGGGTATAGACAGCGACAAATGCTGTTATATCATGGAACTGAAAAATGTTAACCGCGGACGTATAACTGAATATGCGGATAAATATAAGACTGTCTGTTTTGAAGGCAAAAATGTATGGGATGTCATAAGAGAGCAAGGCATCAAAGTAGATATTGCACTACCATGCGCCACTCAGAATGAAATCAATGCGGATAATGCACAAGCCCTTGTAAAAAGCGGCTGTATCTGCGTGGCGGAAGGCGCCAATATGCCTTCTACTCCTGAAGCTGTTAAAATTTTCCAGGACAACAACATTCTTTACGGTCCGGGCAAAGCAGCCAATGCCGGCGGTGTGGCTACTTCCGGCCTTGAAATGAGCCAGAACAGCATGAAACTGTCATGGACAAGAGAAGAAGTTGACAGCCGCTTGCTGATTATCATGAAAAGCATTCATAATTCATGTTTAAATGCAGCAGAAGCCTATGGCAAAAAGGGAGATTATGTGATGGGCGCCAATATAGCCGGATTCGTCAAGGTCGCAAAGGCCATGCTCGCCTATGGAGTCGTATAGAAACGTAGTAAATACAACAAATATTAAGGATGATTTGTTGCCATGGCTAATCCAAAAGGTAGCAAATCATCCTTTGAGTTACAACATTGGAGTGAATAATCAATCCTTTCCCGCTCATGTCCCAAACCTTTACAACATGGCTCAGGTTTTTTTCCTCAAGGCTTAAGCTGTCGAGCAGATTCGGCAATTCCCGAAACCAGTTCTGCCTGAATATCACACCGGGATTTTCAGGATAAACGGCAAAATAAAAAATGCCCGTTTCAATAAGATCATGAAAAAAGTGTGTTCCGAAAGACAAGTCCGGGATCAGACTCCCGTCCCGGTAGCTTAATTCTGCAAGTACTGCAATATGATTGATTTCTGAAAAATTTACAGGAACTCCCATTTCAGGTGAAGAAGTTCCCCATCTTCCAGGCCCTATCAACATAGTTGGCGTTTTTTTCCTGTCGCTCACCATTTTATTTAATTTGCCGATCAGACGAGCCACACTGTATTTATCCGTTTGTGAAAGCTTAGTGTAGGATTCAGGATCAACATAAATTATTCTTGAAATCGGTTGCAAAACATTTCCACCCATAAAACTTCCTTCTGTAAGGACAACGATTTTCTCTTCCGGTATTGCTTCTAACTCTGTAGCATTGCGCATGTGCTCAATAGATTGAAAGGGACGGCATTGCAGCAAGTTGATCTGAATATCGTTTGCCTGGTTGAAGTTAATTGTAAATTCGATATCCACTGGATTCTCATATGTATTTTCAAGCCTTCTCAGCATTTTTTTCATCAAATTGACAAAAGGCGTTTCTGTAAGAAAAGCATCAAATGTAAGAACCCATATGTCCCTGCCGGGTTTGCCCATGTTAAGTAAGTTCTGATAAGCTTCCGTATCCCTTATAGCCACAAGTTCGAGATTTTTCGGAGCTTCTTCTTCAAGCAACCTATCCATAGGTATAGTTTCTATCTGATTTGCCTCAAGATTCAGCACATCAACAAAATGCTGCGAATACTTGCTGATGTCTTTCATTCCGGATAGTGGCTTTACTATCGGATCGTCCAAAGCAACGATTCTCGGGTAATCATTTTCAACCCTGTTAACAGCTCGTGTTCCCAGCCCTAATACCAGCCTTATCATACCGGCTTTTTCGTCCATATCCTTTTTCCAGACAAATGGATTGCGGGATAAACCCACTCCGGCAAGTTCCGGGAAAAAATAACGTTTATGGTAAGCGCCTGATACCCGCTGAACCAAAATGGCCATCTGTTCATCCATCTGATCAAGCTTTCTTTGCAATCTGTAGGCAAGGGCATCCTCGCTCATCGTGCTTGCAAATATCTTACGGATCGCTTCTTCAAAATTCTCATATCTTTTCTCCGGAGAACCCTGGTTTACACAAAAAAAACTCTCGTATTTTCCGGCAAAGGCACTGCCGAAGGCATCTTCAAGAAGGCTGCTGGAACGGACTATAATAGGCGACTGCCCGAAATATTCCAGCATCAGCCGGAATTGTTCCTTAATTTCTTCAGGAAAGTAGCCGCTTAACATCTTATAATTAAGCTCTGAAGCTTTATCAAAATACTCTTCTTTAGTTTTATGCGCCATGAAAATCTTCCACCAACCATTTCTGGCTATATAAGAATAAAATACATCAGAGCCTATATAGAATGAATCATGATGCTCCAGAACATCATGCCATTTAAATGAGTTATCCTGCGTCAATATCTTTCTCGACAACAGCATTCCCACAGATTTTCCGCCGATGAATCCTGTTCCAATAAGCCGCTCTTTAATTTGCAGAAGATCTTCCAAAGTTATATGCTTTCTTATCAAGGATAATAATCTTTGGTTCCGGCTAAGCAACACACGGCTTAGCCGCTCAACCATATCCTGCTTTTCTTCAAATCTTGAATCTGATTCCAGAATATTTTTAGCCTGCATGAAAAGATGATCCCAGTAGTCGAGATGCCTTTGGGCTGCCATAGTATTGCGTTTGGAAAGATGGGAAAAAAGCTGGGTGGCATCCACACTGTCTATAACAGGCACAAGTTTTTCTTTTTTCTTTATATGAGGAAAATACATTGTGGGAGAATAACGATGCTGAACCTTGATGGGATGAATACATATCTGCCCCTTGTAATTATAGACATCTATCAGAACCTGGGTTGTTTCTCTTATAAGGGCTATTGCCTTGAATGAGTGACGATTACGCAGGATTCCAAAATAGGCAGTTGTGTTTAACTCAAAAAGATACGGGCAGGTAATGGAAAAAAAATCTCCTATCATAAGGTCGGTTGCCCATATGTGAAGAAGATCAGATAGTGAATCAAATACATAGCAGGTATTTCTACCTTCTTGCCCAATGATGCTATGCACTTGTGTTGAAAAAGACTCAAACCCGGTTTCCACTTTTAAATTGTATATTATCAGATTGTTTCTTTTTTCAAGAAGTGGGGTATGGCGGGCAAATCTTAAGTAAACAACTTTTTCATTCTGGGCAATGGCCCTATTTACAAACATCGATACCAATCTCTGGTAATCATCTATAGTTTCAACCTGCCAGACTACATTGTCACTTCTTCGCAGATGATCGATTATAGTATCAAGATTATCCCAACCGGTACTTATATAAGAATTAGCAGCCATTAAATCAGCTCCTTTTATTTTGCTGTCAAATAACAAGTTTATTCAGCGATTCTCGGAAAAGCTTTCATATCAAAGAAGCTGTAGAGTTTGGCAAACCTCATTGGAAATCAAAAACACCTTATGCACACAAACCGGATTGTCTGGAAAGGTTTCCATATGCAAAATTTATCAAATATTGATACAGTGTCAATTCAATTATTACACATAAACCAATATTGGCTCTTGACAATGATATTAATATTGATACTACAATTCAGGTGAAGCGGGTACTTTTGGCTATTGATAAATTGGAGCTAAATCATGGCATTAAAAAATGATAAGTATATCAAACTTCGCGCAATTTTTTTTAAAAATTCTAATAACTTTCTTAAAACTGTCGGAAAAGTTTACACTTTTTAAAAATATCTAAAAAATAGCTATGCACAACTGCTTGTTCATATTACATTAGCATTATTATTGCGCTCACTATAAAAGAGCTTTAATTCAAAGAAAGATAGGGACTTTCATAATAACAATAATATAAAGCAATTCAGTGTATCCTGGCATATGCATACTACAACACTATGGTAGAAAATATATTTTTATCGAACCAGTTTCAAAACGCCCCATTTCGGCCGATCTTAAGCGTTGGGCTCAAATTTCAATCCTCGAAATACTCAATGTATTCCTGTGGTTGAAATTTTCGCCCGCCTTGAGCTTGACCAAACTGAAACGTTTTGGAAGTGGCTCTATCATATAAACAATTAATTACGAACGGAGGCGATAAGAGAAAGAAACCTATTCACATTAAGGCAATGGCGGTAATATCCAACACAATATAATAAAAGGGGGTATGAAGTATAATGCTTAAAAAGAAATTGGTGTTAATTATTTTTTTAGTGTTTTTCCTGTCGGGCTTTACTCTGAAACCAGTACATGCCGATATTGTTCAACCCTGGTCAAATATAAACTTATCCATCTCGTATTATAGCTTAGGACAAACTTTCATAGCAGATGAGACCAGTTATAATAATATTGTTGCATGGGTTAATCCACTGTCGACAGGCGCTGGTCAGATTATGATGTCGTTATATGATAACAGCAGCAGCTTATTGACTTCGCAGGATATTGCAGTGCCTTCAAATTATGAAGGCCCCGTTTCTTTAGATATAAGCAGCATATCATTTACGATTGGAAATAGTTATATGTTTCAGCTAACCGAACCATCATATAACTGGTTTGCGAATGTACATTACGAGGGATATGATGGAGAGGATAAATATACGGACGGTACATTGGTCACACCAAAAGGATATATTCAGGAGGGTACAAATCATATGGACCCTGCGCTATATGATTTAAATTTCCATATCGTTTCCAGTTCCTCTACCGTTCCCATACCCGGAGCGGTTTGGCTTCTCGGTTCAGGCCTGATTGGATTGGTAGGGATAAGAAGAAAAAAAATTAATAAGGGGAGTTTATTATGAAGAAAAAAAGGACGTTTTTAGTAGAGAAGATTTGTTTAGTTTTTTTAATGTCATTTTTCTTTATCGGGGCAGCATCAGCAAATACTGTTATAGATTACACACTTTCTGATGGCTGGACATATGAATCTAAGTATCCAGCGACTCTTTCGCTGTCTAATCATCCATCTGGTGGAATAACTGCAAATATCAATGTGGGGAGTGGAATAGTAGACGGTGGGCTGACTGCATCCATACATGATTTGCCAGGCTTTTCAATTTTTAACGACGGTTTTATTCAACTAGAATACGGATCATTAACAAGGACAATAAGTGGTTCTGCAAGCTCAAGCTTGAATTTAGAACTTGAATTTTATGATTCGAGCGATACCCGAAATCAAATAGGAATATCACTATGGATGTATAATGGTTTACTGGGTTTTGGCACTTGGTTTGAGAATGACTTAGGTTTAGATTTATCTTTAGGAGAACCTGTTCCGATTGGACTTTCTGCAGAGGAAGGGGCTCTCGGTCTTTATTTTCATGATTCTTCTGTTAGCCCATACTTCAAAGATATTGACTCTAACGTGATATACCCATTAGCAGATTGGGATTTGTCTGCAATATCTGCTATGTCTCTTCCCAGTGTTGACAATGACTTTGAAGCAGAGACAATAGGTGGTGGAACGGTTATGGGGTCTGTTAATCTCCAAAGGATTGTTTATGGCTCTGGTGCGCCTGCCCCTCCTGTTCCAATACCCGGAGCGATCTGGCTTCTCGGTTCCGGCCTGGTGGGATTGGTAGGGATAAGGAGAAAGTTTAAAAAATAAACCTGAAATGGATTTTTAACATAGAAAGGCAGGGTCTCATGGCTCTGCCTTTTTTGTTTTCGGCCACAACGATTATAGATTGTAATGTAGCATAGAGGGATAGAATTAAAAAAACAACACTTTCAGGAAGGCATTGTTAACTTTATAGCTAAAAAAAATCCAATTAAATTTACAATATATGTAACTATTCAGCGAAAAAAATGAAAAAGAAGTAAAAAAGTACTTGACAGGAATTTTGGTGCGAACTGCTTAAAGTAAATCTTTGATGAGAACAGAACAAATTTATTATACAGGGGTTTATCATAGTTTATTCTGAGGGC